>JAOPZO010000237.1 GCA_025964065.1 Solirubrobacterales bacterium
GTCTCGCCGCCCAGCGCGGGGAGCAGCACCGCGAGCGTCCCCTCGCCGCCGTCGGCGACCGGGCAGGGGTCGGGCAGCACCCCGGCCGCCTCGAGCCCGCGGCCGATCGCCGCCGCGACCTGCGCCGCGGAGTGGGTGCCCTTGAACGCATCGGGGGCGACGAGGACGCGCACCCGGCGCATGCTGCCAGCCGGAGCGGCTACCCGCGCCCCAGCGCCGCGGACAGCCGCCGCTCGTACTCGCCGCGCGGGACGAGCTCGGCGCCGAGCCGGAGCGTGTGCGGCGTCGGCAGCTGGATGTCGCAGAGCGTGAAGCCGCGCTCGGCCAGGTGGTCGAGCGTCGAGACGAGCAGCGCGTTCCCCGCGCGCGGGCGCACCTTCCGCATCGACTCGAGGAGCGCCGCACGACCGAGCACGATCCCGAGGATCCCGGCCGCGAGCTCGCCCTGCGCGTCGCGCAGCTCGAAGGAGTGCGCGACCCCCGCGCGGTGCAGCGCGAGGTAGAGCCGCTTGAGCCGCGCGCTGATCCACACGCCCTCGCCCGCCGTGGGCGGCGCGGCGCACAGGTCGAGGACCCGCGGGTACTCGAGGCTCACGGTGAGGTGCAGGTCGGCGCAGGCGCGGACGTCCCGGCGCAGGCGGCGGTGCAGCCCTGCGCGGAAGGCCGCGTCGAGCGGGAGGGTCGCGCGCTCCTCGGCCGCGTACCAGGGAAGCTCGTCGGCGCCCTCGTCGTCCATCGGGAACCAGCCGGCGGCGTAGAGCGCGACGGCGTCCGCGACGTCCATCGCCCCAGGGTAGGACGACCGCGTGTGTGTGCCCCCGGCAACCTTGGGTACGCCTTCCCCATGCCGACACGACGCCGTACTCCCCCGCCCTCGACCAGTCCGCTCGCCAAGGCGGGTCAGGTCCTCGGTGGCCTGCTGAGCTCCCGCACCGCCGGCACCACGCGCTCCCGCGGCGGTCGCCGCCAGCCCCAGGCCTCCGGCCTGTCGAAGCTGATGCGCGCCGTGCGCCGCTAGCCGGCACGTGCAGCTCGGCTACAAGCTCATCGCCGAGGCCCACGACCCGAAGGAGCTCGTCCGCCAGGCCGTCGAGGCCGAGCGGGCGGGCTTCGCCTTCGTGGAGGTCTCGGACCACTTCCACCCCTGGCTCTCCGAGCAGGGTCACTCGCCCTACGCGTGGTCGGTGCTCGCGGCGGCGGCCGCGCAGACGGAGCGCATCGGCCTCGCGACAGGGGTCACCTGCCCAACGATGCGCTACCACCCGGCGATCATCGCCCAGGCGTCCGCGACGACCCAGCTCCTCGCGGACGGGCGCTTCACGCTCGGGGTCGGGGCGGGCGAACGGCTCAACGAGCACGTCGTCGGCGGGGGCTGGCCGGCGGTTCGCGTCCGCCACGAGATGCTCCGCGAGGCCCTCGAGATCATCCGGCTGCTCTGGTCGGGCGGCGCCCACAGCTACGCGGGCACGCACCTGACGCTCGAGGACGCCCGGCTCTGGGACCTCCCCGAGGTCCTCCCCGAGATCGCGGTGGCGATCAGCGGGCCGAAGTCCGCGGTGATCGCGGCCGAGCTCGGCGACGGGCTCTTCGCCACGGAGCCGAAGCCCGAGCTCACGCGGGCCTACGCCGACGCGGGCGGCACCGGGCCGAGGTACGCCGAGGTGCCGATGGCCTTCGCCCCGGACCCCGCGGCGGGCGCAGCGTCCGCCCATCGCCTCTTCCGCTTCGGGATCACGGGCTGGAAGGTCCAGGCCGACCTCCCCAACGTCGTGAACTACGAGGCGGCCACCGCGTTCATCACGCCGAAGCACCTGCAGGAGCAGTTCGCCTGCGGGCGTGACGTCGAGCGGTACGTCGAGATCACCCAGCAGTTCGTCGACGCGGGCTTCGATCGCCTCGCGCTCGTGAACGCCGGGCCGGACGTCGACGGCTTCTTCGACTTCTTCGCGAGCGAGCTCGCGGAGCCCCTCGGGGCGCTCACGCCGCAGGGGTAGCATCGCGGTCCCGTGACCGCGTCCCCAGAGCCCGCGGGCGCGGCGGCGCCCGTCGCGGTCGCCGTCGTGTCCTGGAACACGCGCGAGCTCCTCGACGCCTGCCTCGCGAGCCTTCGCGCCGACCACGACGCGGGCCGCGCGGAGGTCTGGGTCGTCGACAACGCCTCGGACGACGGTTCGGCGGCGATGGTCGCGGAGCGCCACCCCTGGGCGCGCCTCGTCGCGTCGGGGGAGAACCTCGGCTTCGGCGCCGCCGTGAACCTCGTCGCCGCCCGGACACGGACGCCGTTCCTCGCGCCGGCGAACGCGGACCTGCTGCTGGAGCCCGGTGCCCTGCGCGCGCTGCTCGAGGCGGCCGCGGAGCACCCGGGCGCGGGCGCCTTCGCTCCGCGGCTCGTCCTCCCGGACGGGACGACGCAGCACAGCGTCCACCCCTTCCCGACCGTCACGACCGGACTGCTGCTGTCGAGCGGCGCCGCGCGCCTGCCGCTCCTCGCCCGCCGCCTCCCGCTCCACGGCCACTTCGACCCCGACCGCCCGCGCGAGGTCGACTGGGCGCACGGCGCGTTCCTCCTCGTGCGGCGGACCGCGTGGGACGCCGCCGGCGGCTTCGACCCGGAGCAGTGGCTGTACGCGGAGGACCTCGACCTGGGCTGGCGCCTGGCCCGCGCCGGCCGCCCCCGGCGCTACGTGCCGGGCGCCCGCGTCCGCCACGAGGTGTCCGCCGCGACCGCCGCC
>JAOPZO010000247.1 GCA_025964065.1 Solirubrobacterales bacterium
GCGCACTGCTCGACGAGCGCGGCGGCCTCCTCGGGCTGCAGCTCGCCGGCGCGCAGGCGGTCCGCGGCGTCCTGCAGCCGGGTCACGAGGCGCTCGAGCGTCGCGGTGTCGGCCGGCTCGCTCACGACCGCCTGGCCACCTGATCCCGGAGCACGGCGGCGAGGATCCCGTTGACGAAGCCGGGCGTGTCGGCCCCGCAGAACTCCTTCGCGAGCTCCACGGCCTCGGAGATCGCCCCCTCGGGCGGGATCGGCTGGTCGCCGGGCGCCGCGTCCGGGTGGGTGATCTCGAGCAGCGCGACGCGCATGATCGCCTTGTCGAGCGGGGCGATCCGGTCGACGGTCCAGCCCTTCGCGAAGCGCTCGATGAGCGCATCGAGCTCCTCGGCGTAGTCGGCGACGGCGTAGGCGAGCGCGCGCGTGAACGTCGCGGCGCCGTGCTCGAAGAGCACGTCCAGCTCCTGACCCGTGAGGTCGTGCTGGTAGAGGGCGAAGACCGCGGCCTTGCGCTGGTCGGTGCGGCGGGACAAGGGGTGCGCCGCGCTAGACGCGCGACATGTACTCGCCGGTCTCGGTCTGGACCTTCACCCGGTCCCCGATGTTCACGAACAGCGGGACCTTGATCTCCGCGCCCGTCTCGACCGTGGCGGGCTTGTCGCCGCCGCCCGAGGCGGTGTCACCGCGTACGCCCGGCTCGGTGAAGGTGATCTCGAGCTCGACGGAGGACGGGAGCTGGATGTCCGCGGGCTGCTCGTCGATGAAGAGGAGGTCGACCGGGGTGTTCGGCTTGGTCCAGCGGAGCTTGTCGGCGAGCGCCTTCTGCGGGATCGCGGACTGCTCGTAGGTCTCCGAGTCCATGAAGTGCGCGTCCTCGCCGTCGGAGTAGAGGAACGTCATCTTCTTCGCCTCCGTGCGGACGGAGCGGAACTTCTCGCCGGCGCGGAAGGTCTTGTCGATGACGTTGCCGTCCGTGGTCCGGCGCAGCTTCGTGCGGACGAAGGCCGGGCCCTTCCCGGGCTTGACGTGCTGGAACTCCACCACCTTGAAGATCGTCCCGTCGACCTCGATGTGGTTGCCGTTCTTCAGCTGGTTCGTGGAGATCATGCTCGCGCCAGTCTAGGGGGCAGGCGACGGATCTACCCTGGCGGGGTGGCCCTGCTCGACGTCTCCACGATCTACCTCGAGCCCGCCGTGCACGAGTTCGCGCGCGGCCGGGAGATCCTCGCGCGCTGGCCGGACGCCGAGCGGATCGCGGTCGACAGCCACTGGGCGATCCCGCACCTGCACGGCAACGCCGGGAACGTCGCGCGGTGGAACGACGTGAAGCGCACGACGCTCGTGCTCGGGGTGAAGAAGTCCCGGCCCGTGCGGCCGAACGGGCGCTCGAGCGACTTCATCGCGCCCTCGCACGCGAACGGCTGCACGATGAGCTGCGCCTACTGCTACGTGCCGCGGCGCAAGGGCTTCGCGAACCCCATCACGACGTTCGTGAACATCGAGCAGCTCACGGCGACCATCGGCCGGCACGTCGCGAAGCAGGGCTCGAAGCCCGCGCCGAACCAGTGCGACCCGGAGGCCTGGGTCTACGACATCGGGGAGAACTCCGACTGCTCCGTCGACGCGACGATCTGCGACAACGTCGCCGACCTCGTCGCGCTCTTCTCGAGGCTGCCGACGGCGAAGGCGTCGTTCGCGACGAAGTGGGTCAACCCCGCGCTCCTCGACCTCGACCCGCGCGGACGCACCCGCGTGCGCTTCTCCGTCATGCCCCACGAGGTCTCGAAGCTCCTGGACGTCCGGACCTCCCCCGTCCGCGAGCGGATCGCGGCGATCGACTCCTTCGTCGAGGCGGGCTACGAGGTGCACCTGAACTGCTCCCCCGTCGTCGTCACCGAGGGCTGGACGAGCGCCTGGAAGGAGCTCCTCGAGGAGGTGGCCGACA
Organism: Solirubrobacterales bacterium; assembly: GCA_025964065.1. GTDB lineage: Bacteria > Actinomycetota > Thermoleophilia > Solirubrobacterales > Solirubrobacteraceae > Paraconexibacter. The sequence goes on from JAOPZO010000247.1 coordinate 1,942, forward strand.
CGATCTCCCCCGCCGCCCGGGCCCAGCTCAAGAGCGAGGTCATCTTCCTCACGCACAACGAGGACCTGCACGAGGTGAACCTCGGCTGGCACCCGCGCGCGGAGGAGGTGCTGTGGCGCCCTGAGCTGCAGGAGCCGAAGCGCTCGCAGAACGGGGCGCTGAACGTGCGCTACGCGAGGGGCAAGAAGGGCCGCATGGTCTCCGTGTTCCGGGACATCTGGGACGCCGCCCTGCCGGGCTGCGAGATCCGCTACGCGTTCTAGCTGCGGCGGCGGGCCTCCCAGCCGCAGGGGCGACAGCCCGCGGCCGGGCACCACGGGATGCCGAGCTGGTCGAGGGCGGGCTGGTGGGTCCGGCGCCAGCTGTCCGTGGCTCGGGTGCCCGTGCCCTGGACGAGCAGCGCGGGGGCGCGCCAGGCGGGCATCGGGCGATGCTACGCGGCGGCGGCTCCTGCCTTCGCCAGCACCAGCTCGTCGACGAGCTCGAGCTTCTCCACCACGGGCTCCGGGAGGACGAACGGGTAGAGGTCGTCCGCCCCCATGGAGCGGTTGAGGGCGTTGAGCGCGTAGGTCAGCGGGATCCAGTCCGCGAGCAGCTCGCGCATGGACTGCCGGCGCTCGAGCGGGACGAAGTCGAGCGCGGCGGCGTCCGCGGCGACCCGCCGCGGCGGTGAGGGGCCCGCGACGCGGACGCCGTAGCTCACCGCGGTCTGCGCCGTGTCGCGGATGTGGAGGTAGTGCGCGAAGGTCTCCGCCCAGTCCTCGTACGGGTGCATGGTCGCGTAGGCGGAGACGTGCCGCTCGGCCCAGTCCTCCGGCGCGCCCTCGGCGTAGTGGCGGTCCATCGCGGCGCCGTAGTCCTCGCGGTCGTCGCCGAACAGCGCGCGGCAGCGATCCACCTCCGGACTCCCCTCGGGCGCGAGCAGCGGGAAGTAGAAGTGGCCGACCTCGTGGCGGAAGTGGCCGAGCAGCGTGCGGTACGGCTCCCCCATCTGCACGCGCATCTGCTCGCGGTGCGCCGGGTCGGACTCCGCCAGGTCGAGCGTGATGAGGCCGTCGGCGTGGCCCGTGGTGACGGGCGCCTTCCGGCTCGAGAGCAGATCGAACGCGAGCCCGCCCTCGGGGTCCTCCCGCCGGCTCGGAACCGGGAGCCCGAGCTCGCCGAGCTCGAACAGGAGCCGGCGCTTGGCGGCCTCCGCGCGGGCGAACTTCTCGAGCTCCTCCGGCTGGGCGTCGGCGGGCCGGGTCGTCGTGAGGACGCAGGAGGCGCAGAGCTCGCCCTCGGCGTCGACGAACGCGTTGCAGTTCGCCACCTCGGCGTTCGCGCAGCGCGGCGGACCCACGAACTCGTCCGTGAGCGTGATGAGCTCGCGGTCGGCCCAGCGGAAGCCGAGGCCCGCCCCGCAGCTCAGGCACTCGGTGTTCTCGAAGAAGACGAGCTGGTCGCAGCGCGCGCAGGCGAAGGTCCGCATGAGCGGACGAGGCTAGGCCCTCGGCGCGGTGACGAGCTCCTTCGTGAGGCTCGTGAGCACCTCATGCCCGTCCTCGGTCACCACGACGAGGTCCTCGATCCGCACGCCGACCTGGCTCGGAACGTAGATCCCGGGCTCGACCGTCACGACGTGGCCCGGCGCGAGCGCGACCTCGCCCTGACGGCTGAGGCGCGGGCCCTCGTGGACCTCCATGCCGACGCCGTGCCCGAGGCCGTGCCCGAAGTGCTCGGCGTGGCCGGCGGCGTCGATGACCTCGCGGGCGACCGCGTCGACGTCCTTGCCGAGCGGGCCCGGGCGGACGGCCTCGACCGCGGCGCGCTGGGCCTTCAGGACCGTGGCGTAGACCTCGAGGTCGCGCGGGTCGACGTCCGCGGACGTCGCGTAGGTGCGGGTGCAGTCCGAGGCGTAGCCGTCGAGCATGCAGCCCCAGTCGATGACGCAGAGCGTCCCCTCCGGGATGACGACGTCGCGCGGCTCGGCGTGCGGGAGGGCGCCGTGGCCGCCCGCCGCCACGATGGGCGGGAACGAGGAGCCCTGGGCGCCCAGGCGGCGCATCGTCATCTCGAGGTCGAGCGCGACGGCCTGCTCCGTGCGGCCGGCGAGGCCCCGCTGCAGGACGTCCTCGAGCGCCGCGTCGGCGAGGCGCTGCGCGGCACGGATCCGCTCGAGCTCCGCGGCGTCCTTCACGAGCCGGAGGTCCTCGACCAGGCCGCCGGCCGGGACGAGCTCGACGGTGTCCGGAAGCAGCCCGGCGAGCCGCGCGTGCTGCTTGACGCTCAGGTGCGCGTCGTCGAACCCGAGCCGGAAGGCCGTGTCGGGCAGCCGGGCGACGAGCTGCTCCAGGAGGTCCGGGGCGATCTCGCGCGACCACTCGCCGTCGAGCTGCTCGGCGCTCTGGGTGAGGTAGCGGAAGTCGGTGACGAAGCGGCGCAGGTTGGCGCCGACGAGCGCGAGACCGCTCGAGCCGGTGAAGCCCGTGACGTAGCGGACGTTCGTGGCCTCCGTCACGAGGACGGCGTCGAGGCCCTCCTCGCGGGCCACGGCGCCGAGGCGGTCCGCGCGCTCAGGCATCGAGCACCGCCTTGATCCGGGTGAGCGCGTCGAGGTAGCCGTCGGGCCCCTTGCCGCTCACCGTCTCCACGCACAGGTCCTCGATCACCGACATGCGGCGCCACTCCTCTCGCTGCTTGACGTCGGACAGGTGCACCTCGACCGCGGGCAGCGCCGCGAGCTCGAGGGCGTCCCGGATGGCCCAGGAGTAGTGCGTCCAGGCGCCCGGGTTCAGGATGATGCCGTCCGCGAGCCCCTCGAGCTTGTGGAGGTGCTCGACGAACTCGCCCTCGAAGTTCGTCTGGAAGAACCGCGCGGTGAGCCCGAGCTCCGCCGCCCAGTCGGTGATCCGGTACTCCAGGGCGTCGAACGTCAGCCCGCCGTAGTGCTCCGGGTTCCGCCGGCCGAGCTGGTCGAGGTTCACCCCGTGGAGGATCTCGATGCGGTTGCGGACGCTCACGCCGGAGAGGGTCGCACGAAGGGTGGTCAGCCCGTGAGCTGGTCGATCGCGGCGAGCAGCTCGCCGGCCCCGACCGTGGCGCCGTGGCGCACGTCGCCCGGCGCGTCGACGAGGACGAACGGGACGTGCTCGGCCACGCGCTTCTTGTCCTTCAAGGTCGCCTCGGCGACCGCGGCGGGGTCGATGCCGTCGATCGTCGTCGGCAACCCGTTGGCCGCGAGGAGCCCTTCGACCTCCTCGCGCAGCTGCGGCTTGCCCGAGAGCGTGAGCGCCGCCAGCAGGCCGAGGCCGACCGCCTCGCCGTGGCGCAGGCGCGCGTAGCCCGTGACGGTCTCGATCGCGTGCCCGACCGTGTGGCCGAGGTTGAGGACCTGGCGGGCGCCGCCGTCGCGCTCGTCCGTCGCGACCACGCGGAGCTTCGTCCGGGCGCAGGCCAGGATGGTCGCGTCGTCGACCGGGCCGCCCCCGGAGACGTGGGCCCACAGCGGCCCGCCCGCGATGAGCGCGGTCTTCAGGACCTCGGCGTAGCCCGCGGCGTGCTCCTCGGGCGGGAGCGTCGCGAGCGTCGTCGGGTCGACGACGACGGCGGCGGGCTGGTGGTAGGCGCCGACGTAGTTCTTCGCTTCCGGGAGATCGACGCCGGTCTTGCCGCCGTAGGCCGAGTCGACCTGGGCGACCAGCGTCGTCGGCACCTGGACGACGGGGATGCCGCGCTGGAAGGTCGCGGCGCAGAAGCCCGCGAGGTCCCCGACGACGCCGCCGCCGAGCGCGACGACGTGATCGCCGCGGGTTGCGCCCTGGGCCACGAGGGCGCGCCAGACGGCTTCGGCGGTCGCAAGTGTCTTCGCGCTCTCCCCCGGCGGGATCTCGACGAGGCCCGTGAGGTCCGGGACCTTCCCGGCGTAGAGCGGCGCGACGGTCTCGTCCGAGACGCAGAAGCGGCGGCCCTCCGTGGGCCAGGTGACGCCGCCGAGCGCGCCGCGACCGACGAGCACCGGGTAGTCGCCCGAGGCGCTGCGCGCCCACACGAGGCGGACGCCCTCGGGGGCGTCCGCGAGCGCCAGGAGCTGGGGCAGCGCGCCGGACAGCACGCCGCGTGGACCCTCCGGGAGGAACGCGTCCGCGAGCTCCTCGTAGACGCCGAGGCGGCTCCGGTAGAGGGCCGCGAAGGCGGACTTGTCGCGGGCGAGCGGGCGGCCGCGGCCGGCGGCGCGGCTCCACGCGGTCTCGGGCGTGATCTCGCAGAGCACGACGGTGTGCCGGGCGAGGGCCTCCTGCACGCGCGGGGACATGACCGCGCCGCCGCCGAGCGAGACGACCCCGCCGTCGGCGGCGGTGAGCAGCTCGCAGACGACCTGCTCCTCCTTCTCGCGGAAGGCGGCCTCGCCCTCCTCGGCGAACACGGCCTCGATCTTCCGGCCCCAGGCGGCCTCGAGGATGCGGTCGGAGTCGGCGGCCTCGCCGGCGCCGGAGAGCCGCGCGGCCTCCTTGGCCTGGGTCGACTTGCCGGCCCCCATGAAGCCGATGAAGACGAGCGAGGGGCGGGGGCTCACGCCGCGGGAGACCAGCCGATGCGCTCGCGATATGCGGCCACCGCGGTCCGCACGTCGTCGATGTGGTCGCCGCCGAACTTCGCCCGGTAGGCGTCCGCCAGGACGAAGGCGACCATGGCCTCCCCGACGACGCCCGCGGCGGGCACCACGCAGGAGTCCGTCCGCTCGCGGAGTGCCTGCGAGGGCTCCATCGTCGAGAGGTCCACGGACTGCAGCGGCTTCGTGAGCGTCGGGATCGGCTTCACCCCGGCGCGGATCACGAGCGGCTGTCCCGTGGACATGCCGCCCTCGATGCCGCCCGAGTGGTTCGTGTGGCGGGTGAGCCGCTCGTCCTCGTAGAAGATCTCGTCGTGGCTCTGGGAGCCGGGCGTGGCGGCGAGCGTGAAGCCGTCGCCGAACTCGACGGCCTTGTGGGCCTGGATGGAGCAGACGGCCGCGGCGAGCTTGCCGTCGAGCTTCTCCTCCCAGGAGACGTGGGAGCCGAGGCCGGGGACCAGGCCGAACGCGTGGACCTCCCAGACGCCGCCGATCGACTCGTTCGCCTTCCGCTGGACGTTGATGTGCTGGACCATCTCGCGGGCCACCTCGGGATCGAGGCAGCGCACCGGGCTCGCGTCGACGTCGGCGAAGTCCGCGAGGGCGAGCGGCCGGTCGCGGGGACCGGTCGCGACGCTGCCGATCCGCGTGACGTGGGAGACGACCTCGACGCCGACGGCGCGCAGGAAGGCCCGGGCGAGGGCGCCGCCGGCGACACGGGCGGCGGTCTCGCGGGCCGAGGCGCGCTCGAGGACGTCACGGACGTCGGTGAGCTTGTACTTCTGGGTGCCGACGAGGTCCGCGTGGCCGGGGCGCGGGAGGTGCACTTCCGGCACCTCCGCCTCCACGGGCCACGGGTTCATCCGCTCCTCCCAGTTCGAGTAGTCCTTGTTCGGGACCTGGAGGGCGATCGGGCCGCCGAGCGTCCGGCCGTGCCGGACGCCGGAGGTGGCGAACGCGCGGTCCTTCTCGATCTTCATGCGGCCGCCGCGGCCGTGGCCGAGCTGACGCCGGGCCATGTCGCGGTCGATGGCCTCGCGGTCGAGCTCGAGCCCGGCGGGCAGGCCCTCCACGAGGCAGGTGAGTCCGGGTCCGTGCGACTCCCCGGCGGTGATGAGCCTCAGTGCCATTGAGCTCGCACTCTACGGCGAGGAGGCCGCGGGCCGACGTGCGGCACCGCGGCGTTCGCTCCTCAGGAGGCGTCGCGTGCGGCGACCGCGCGGCTCGGTGCCGCCTTGCCGGTCTTGTCGATGCGGACGAGGTCGAGCACCCAGCGCGTGAGCCTGCCGTCGTCGCTCGTGACCTCGAGCTCGGCGCTCTGGCCCCGGCGCAACTCGATGGACTCGCAGCTCGTCTTGTTCGGGAGGCACTTGCCGTCGCCCGTCGCGCGGACGTCGGTGGAGAGCAGGAAGCTCACGGCCTCCTCCGTCTCCGTGACGCCGAGGTACACGAGGTACGGGTTGTCGGCGGACGGAAGCGGCGTGAGGCGGTCGAAGCGCCTCGCGGTGCGCTTGGCGCCCTTCCTGCCGAGGCGCAGGACGGCGGTGTAGGCGTCCCGGGGCTCGGCGGGGCGGGGCG
>JAOPZO010000283.1 GCA_025964065.1 Solirubrobacterales bacterium
CTCAGCCGAGCCGCTTGCGCAGGCCGTCGAGGAGCATGTCGACGCCGGCCTCGAAGGCCGCGTCGGTGCGAACCTCCTCGCCCTCCGCGGTGTGCTCCGCGGCGGCGAGGTAGGACAGCGTCCAGCGGCCCCAGACCGCGATGCCGAGGACGGCGTCCTCCTGGGAGAAGCCGGCGTCCACGAGGCGCTGAACCAGGAGGCCCCCGCTCGCGCGGGTCCCCTCGGTGGCGGCATGGCCGCCGAGCGCCTCCAGGGCGAGCTGCGGGTACGGGCCGAAGGCGTCGCGCATCCGCATGGCGCCGAGGCGGAGCGCCTCGTCCCACGACAGCTCCTCGGGCAGCGGCGGGACGTCGGCCAGGATGCTCTCGAGCATGAGCGCGAGGAGCGCGTCGCGGGAGGCGACGTGGCCGTAGAGCGCGGTGGCCGAGACGCCGAAGCGGGCGGCGAGCGGGCGCATGCTGATGCCGCGGACGCCCTCCTGCCGAGCGAGCTCCAGGGCCTCTTCGACGATGCGGGCGGCGGAGAGGCGAGCTCGCGTCGGGGGCGGCTGCTCGGGGGCGCTCATGCGGCAACCCTATCCACCGATCCGGGAAGTGGAGTCGTAGCGCGCTGCAGGAGCTCCATCAGGCGAGGAGGAGCACCAGCAGGAGGATGAGGAGCGCGACGCCGACGCCCGCGAACCCGAGCTGCGCGGGGCGCTGCCTGTACCAGAACGCGGGCTGCGCGCGGTCGCGCGCGTGGCGGCCCTCGGGTGGGGTGCCGACCCAGTCGTCGTCGTCGTCCACGGCCATGGGGCGAACCTACCCGCACCCGGACCCGGTGTCTCGCCCAGCGCACGAATGCGCAGGAACCACCCGGGAAATGCACCGGAACACGCGTTCGCCCCGGCGACGACCGGACGCCGCGCTAGCGTCGCCGGGATGCTGCTCACGGACACCGCCCACGACCGCCTCCGCCTGCTGACGGGCAACCCCGCGGCCGAGTTCCGCCCGGGCCAGGTCGAGGCGATCGGCGACCTGGTCGAGGACCGCGCGCGGGTGCTCTGCGTGCAGCGCACGGGCTGGGGCAAGTCCGCGGTGTACTTCGTCGCCACGGCGCTGCTGCGCGAGCAGGGCGCCGGGCCGACGCTGATCGTCTCGCCGCTCCTGGCGCTCATGCGCAACCAGATCGCCGCCGCGGGCGCCCTCGGCCTCCGGGCCGAGACCGTGAACTCGACGAACCGCGAGGACTGGGCGGGCGTCCGCGACCGGCTGGCGGCGGACGAGCTCGACCTCCTCCTGATCTCCCCCGAGCGACTGAACAACCCGCAGTTCCGCGCGGAGATGCTGCCGTTGTTCGCCGAGGCCGTCGGGCTGCTCGTGATCGACGAGGCGCACTGCATCTCCGACTGGGGCCACGACTTCCGGCCGGACTACCGCCGCGTGAAGGACATGCTCGCGGCGCTGGCGCCCGACGTCGCGGTGCTCGCGACGACGGCGACGGCGAACGACCGCGTGGTCGGGGACGTCCTCGAGCAGCTCGGGGTCGGGTCGGGGCGCGGCGACGACGGGCTCCCCGTCCTGCGCTCCTACCGCGGTCCGCTGGCGCGCACGAGCCTCCGGCTCGAGGTGGTGTCCCTCCCCCGGCCCGCCGAGCGCCTCGCGTGGCTCGCCGAGACGCTGCCGCAGCTCGAGGGCTCGGGCATCGTCTACACGCTCACGAAGCGCGACGCCGAGCAGGTCGCCGGGTTCCTGACCGCCCACGGCGTGCCGGCGCTCGCGTACTCCGGCGACCAGGAGACGGGCGCGCGGATCGCGGCGGAGGAGGAGCTGCTGGGCAACCGGGTCAAGGCGCTCGTGGCCACGAGCGCGCTCGGAATGGGCTACGACAAGGCGGACCTGCGGTTCGTCGTGCACTTCCAGGCACCGGGCTCGGTGGTCTCCTACTACCAGCAGGTCGGCCGTGCGGGCCGCGGGGTCCCCCACGCCGACGCCGTGCTCCTGCGCGGCGCGGAGGACGCGAGGATCCAGGACTTCTTCATCGAGCAGGCGTTCCCGGGCGAGGAGCGCGTCGCGGCCGTCCTCGCGGAGCTCGACGCGGCGGAGCCGGAGGGCCGGACGGCGCGGGAGCTCATGGCGAGCGTCAACCTCGGGGCCGGCCGGATCGAGGCCATGCTGAAGGTGCTCGACGTCGAGGGCGCCGTCACGCGCGCGGGCTCCCGGTGGCAGTCCGTGCCCGGGCGGACCTGGACCTACGAGCGCGAGCGATACGCGCAGGTCACCGCGCTGCGGCGGGCCGAGCAGGCCGCGATGGCCGCCTACGGCGAGGACGGGCGCTGCCTCATGCGCGCGCTGCAGGAGGAGCTCGACGACCCGGAGCCCGCCGACTGCGGGCGCTGCGCCGTGTGCACCGGGCCGCGGTTCGCCACGGCGCCGGACCCGCCGCTCGTCGAGGCCGCCCAGCGGCACCTGCGCTCGGGCGCGCTGCCGATCGAGACGAAGAAGATGGCGCCGGGCGCCGACGGGGCCATGCGGAAGATCCCGGACGGCGCGCGGCTCGGCGAGGGCTGGGCGCTCGCGCGGATCGGCGACGGCGGCTGGTGGCCGGCGGTCGAGCGCGGGCTCCGCGCCGGGCGGCTGGACGAGGAGGTCGTCACGGCGCTCGTCGAGGTCGTGCGGACGGCCGGCGTGCGGCCCGGGTGGGTGACCGGGGTGCCGTCGGGGAGCGCCGGAGCGATGCTCGACGACCTCGTGCTGCGGCTGGCGGCCGGCCTCGGGGCCCCGGCGCTGCGCCTGCTGGAACGGACGGAGGAGCGGCCCTCGCAGCGCGGGATGGCGAACGCGGCCCAGCAGGCGGCGAACGTGCGCGGGGCGTTCCGGGTCCTGGGGGCGCCGCCGCCGGGGACCGGGCTGCTCGTCGACGACCGGCGTGGCTCGGGCTGGACGCTCGCGATGGTCGGCGGGCAGCTCCGGATGGCCGGGGCCGAGGAGGTGCGCCCGCTGGTCCTCGGGACCGCGTTCTAGTCCTCCGGGAGCGGGCGCGGCCCCGGGATGTTCCGGAACGCGAAGGGCGCCGCCGGCCGGCCGTTCTGCACGAACCAGCACTCGCCGACCGTGTCCCCCTCGAGCAGCGCCACGACCGCCTCGGCGACGACCTCGGTGGCGATGATCGGGACCCCGCCCTGCGTGAGCGCCTCGCGGATCGGGGCGATGATCGCGGACTCCGTGAAGCCCGGGCAGATCGCGTTCAGGCGGATCCCGTCGGCGGCGAGCGCGGGCCCCGCGGAGCGGACGAGGCCGACGACCGCGTGCTTGTTCGCGGCGTAGAACGGGTCCATCGGGACGGGCGTGAGGCCGGCGAGCGAGGCGGTCGCGACGGCCGAGCCCTTGCTGGCGCGGAGGGCGGGCAGCGCGGCCTGCAGTCCGAAGACGACGCCGTCGATGTTGATCGACATCGCGCGGCGGTACGCCTCGAGGTCGAAGCCGTCGCCCAGGCCGGTGCCCGAGGAGATGCCGGCGTTCAGGAAGACGTGATCGAGGCGTCCGCCCTGCTCGAGCGCGAAGGCGACGGCGGCCTCGTTCGCACTGAAGTCCGCGACGTCGAGCGCGACGGCGTGGCCCCCGAGCTCCTCGGCGACGGCGGTCGCGCCCGCCTCGTCCAGGTCCGCGACGACGACGAGGTGGTCGCGGGCGGCGAGGGCGCGGCACACGGCGCGGCCGATGCCGCTCGCGCCGCCGGTGATCAGGGC
>JAOPZO010000307.1 GCA_025964065.1 Solirubrobacterales bacterium
CCGCACGGGCCGCCCCGGCTCGGCGGACGAGAAGGGCGGCGCCGATGCGGCCGCCGCGTTCCTCTTCGGGGAGGGCCCGGCGCTCGCCGAGGTGCTCGGCGAGGCGTCGGCCACCGCGGAGTTCCTCGACCGCTGGCGCGCTCCGGGTGCCCAGGCCTCGAACCAGTGGGAGGAGCGCTTCGGCCAGGAGGCCTACAGCCCGCTGATCGAGGACGCCGTGCGCCGGGCGCTCACCGCCGCAGGGCTCGAGCGCGTGGATCGGGCGATCCTCTCCTGTCCCCACGTCCGCACCGCCGCGGCCGCGGCCAGGGGCCTGCCCGCCGATGCCGTCGAGCCGCCGTTCGCGCTGGGCTACGCCGGTGCGGCCGACGCCGGGCTGCGGCTCGCGAAGGTCCTCGACGAGGCGGGAGCGGGGGAGACCATCCTGCTCGTGAACGCCGCCGACGGCTGCGACGCCACCGTCCTGCGCACGACGGACGCGCTGCCCGCGGGCCGCGCCGCGGTCTCCGTCGCCGCCCAGTCCGGCCCGGGCCGCGACGTCGCCTACGCGACGTACCTCAGCTGGCGCGGCCTGCTCGACCGCGAGCCCCCGCGCCGCCCCGAGCCGGGCCGGCCGGCCGGCCCCGCCTCGCTGCGCTCGGAGAGCTGGAAGTTCGCCTTCGTCGGCTCGAAGTGCCTCGAGTGCGGCCAGGTCCACGTCCCGCCGCGCCGCGTCTGCGTCGGCTGCGGGGCGACGGACCGGATGGAGCGCGTGGCGCTCGGGCGCCGCCCGGGCACCATCGCCACCTCGACGGTCGACCGCCTGGCGTTCTCCCCGTCCCCGCCCATGATCGACGCGGTCGTCGACTTCGAGGGCGGCGGGCGCTACACGCTCGAGATGGCGGACACCGACCCGGAGCAGTCCGGGATCGGGGCCCGGGTCGAGCTGACGTTCCGCCGGCTCTACACCAGCGGCGGCGTGCACAACTACTTCTGGAAGGTCCGGCCGGTGCTGGACGCGACGGGCGGGAGCTGAACATGGCATCACACGGCATCAAGGACCAGGTCGCGATCGTCGGGATGGGCTGCACGACCTTCGGCGAGCACTGGGGCAAGGGCGCCGACGACCTCCTCGTCGACGCCGTCGAGCAGTGCTTCGCCTCGACGCCCTCCATCACGAAGCCGGACGTCGACGCGTACTGGATCGGCACGATGAACTCGGGTCAGTCCGGGACCGTGCTCTCCAAGCCGCTCGGCATCGACTACAAGCCGGTCACCCGCGTCGAGAACATGTGCGCGACGGGCTCCGAGGCGTTCCGCGCCGCGTGCTACGCCGTCGCCTCCGGGGCCTACGACGTCGTCATGGCCGTCGGGGTCGAGAAGCTCAAGGACACCGGCTTCTCCGGCCTCGTGCGCTCGAACGTCGCGGGGGACGGCACCGCGCCCGAGGAGTCGCTCACCGCCCCCGCCGCGTTCTCGCTGCTCGACCCGGCCTACTGCAAGAAGTACGGCGTCGACCCGGGCGACATGCGCGACGCGATGACCCACGTGGCGTGGAAGAACCACGTCAACGGGGCGAAGAACGAGCGCGCGCAGTACCGCAAGGAGGTCTCGAAGGAGAAGATCGACGCGGGCGCCGGCAAGGTCGCGGGCCGCCTCGGCGTCATGGACTGCTCCGGGGTCTCCGACGGTGCCGCCTGCGCGCTCATCGTCCGCGCGGAGGACGCGCACAAGTACACGGACCGGCCCGTCTACGTGAAGGCGCTCGCGGTCACCGCGGGCCCGGCCAGCGGCCCGATCGATCCGACCTACGACTACACGACCTTCAACGAGGTCGTCGCCTGCGCGAAGGACGCCTACGCCCAGGCCGGGATCACGAACCCGCGCGAGGAGCTCTCGCTCGCGGAGGTCCACGACTGCTTCACGCCGACGGAGCTCGTCCTCATGGAGGACATGGGCTTCAGCGAGCGCGGGCAGGCCTGGAAGGACGAGCTCGACGGGGTCTTCGACCTCGACGGCGCGCTGCCCGTGAACCCGGACGGCGGCCTGAAGTCCTTCGGGCACCCCGTGGGCGCGAGCGGCCTGCGGATGCTCTTCGAGTGCTGGCAGCAGTTCCGCGGCGAGGCCGGCGAGCGGCAGCTCGAGGCCCCGAAGCTCGGCTTGACCCACAACCTCGGCGGCCGGCCCGGCACCTGCGTCTCGTTCATCTCCATCGTGGGTGCCGAGCGTGGCTGAGGCCCCGCTCCTGGTCGAGCGGCGCGGCGCGGTCCTCGTGCTCACGCTCAACCGGCCCGAGGTCCGCAACGCGGTCGACATGCCGCTCGCCGAGGCGATGGCCGCGGCGCTCGACGCGCTCGACGCGGACGCCGGCCTGCGCGTCGGGGTCATCACGGGCGCGGGCAAGGGCTTCTGCGCCGGCATGGACCTCGCCGCCTTCGCCGAGAGCGGCAGGCGCCCCTGGGCCGGCGGCCGCGGCTTCGCGGGCATCGTGGCGCAGCCGCCGGCCACGCCGCTCATCGCCGCGGTGGAGGGCTTCGCCGTCGCGGGCGGCCTGGAGATCGCGCTCGCCTGCGACCTCATCGTGGCGGCGAAGGGCGCGAAGCTCGGGCTCCCGGAGGCCAGGCGCGGGCTCGTCGCCGCCGGCGGCTCGCTGCGCCGCCTGCCGCGCCGCATCCCCGCGG
>JAOPZO010000314.1 GCA_025964065.1 Solirubrobacterales bacterium
CGGCGGTGAAGCTCTCGTGCCGGACCGTGAGCTCCCAGCCCGTGCTGCCGTCGGCGAGGGTGACCTGGCGCTCGCCGACCACCTCGACGCGCCCGAAACGGACGGTCAGGTTGGCGAGGAGCCCGGAGCGGTCGGGACCGGTGACGGTGACGGTGGTGGGTGACGCAGGCATGCGCAACGGGCAACGTAGCGGGATGGCGCGTGCGCCGGTCGTCCGCGCCCGCTGCAACGGGCCCTGCGGGGACACGTAAGCGTGCACGAGGCGCGTCGGGCCGGGGTACGACGGGCAGCCCCCGGCGCATGAAGCGTTCCCCCCGCATCCTCCTGCTGTCCGCGACCGCCGCCCTGGCCGTCCCCGCGACCGCCTCCGCCGCCGTCCCCCACACCATCGCCCCGGGCGAGACCCTGTGGTCGCTCGCGGCGGCCCAGAACATGACGACCCGGGCCTTCGCCGCCGCGAACGGCCTGCCCGAGGACGCCCGCGTGATCGCGGGCTCGACCCTGAAGATCCCGACGGTCGCCGAGGCGGCCGGCGCGCTGGCCCAGGCCCCGGCGGCGGCCCCGGCCACGTCCACCTCGGCCTCCGCCGCGCCCGCGAGCAGCGCCGCCGGGGCACCGCCGGCCCAGGGCGGCTACACCGTCCGCCCCGGCGACACGCTCTCGGGCCTCGCGGCCTCGAGCCGCATCCCGCTCGCGCAGTTCGCCCAGATGAACGGCCTCGACCCGAGCCGTCCGCTGCTCACCGGCACGGTCGTGAAGCTCCCGACGGGCGCGCCCGCGCCCGCGAACGCCGCGGCGCCCGCGCCCGCGACGAGGGTCGTCCCCGCCGCGGCGCCCGCCGCCGCGCCCGGCCGGGTCACGGCCGATCAGATCCACCAGACGGCCGCCCAGCACGGCGTTCCCGGCTCCCTGGCCGCCGCGATCGGCTGGCAGGAGTCCGGCTTCAACAACGCGATGGTCTCCTCCGCGAACGCCCGGGGGGTCATGCAGGTCATGCCCGGCACCTGGGACTGGGTGCAGCAGAACCTCTCGAAGAGCCGCCTGGATCCGGCCTCCCCGCAGGACAACGTGCGTGCGGGCGTGCTGTACCTCGGCTCCCTGCTGAAGGGCTCCGGCGGCGACCCGGCGACCGCGGCCGCGGGCTATTACCAGGGCCCGGCGTCGGTCGCGCGGATCGGGATGCTGCCCGAGACCCGCCGCTACGTCGACAACGTCATGGCGCTCCGCAGCCGCTTCGGGGGCTGACCGGGACGGAGGGTCGTCGGCGCTTTGACGTACCCTCCGGCCCAATGGGCCGCCTCGCGCAGTTGTTCGTCCCCAAGGACCGAGGGTTCTTCGACCTCTTCGAAGCGGCGGCGGACACCGCCCTGCAGGCCGCCGAGCTGCTGGACCGCATGCTCGCCGACCACCCCGACCACCCCGAGCTCCCGGGCCAGATCCGGGAGCTCGAGCACGCCGGGGACAAGATCACGCACGACCTCGTCCACCAGATCAACACGACGTTCGTCACCCCGATCGACCGCGAGGACATCCTCGCGCTCGCCTCGGCGCTCGACGACGTCACCGACCTGGTGGAGGAGGTCGCGGACCTCTTCGTCCTCTACAAGATCGAGGCGCCGATGCTCCAGGCGCAGGAGCTGGCCCACCTGCTGGCCCTCGCCTGCAAGGAGATCGCGGCCGCGATGCCCAGCCTGCGCTCCTTCGGCGACTTCGGCACGCACATCGTGGAGATCAACCGCCTCGAGAACGAGGGGGACCGCGTGAGCCGCGAGGCCGTCGCGGCGCTCTTCGACGCCGGGATCGACCCCATGGTCGTCATCCGCTGGAAGGACGTGTTCGAGCGGCTGGAGGACGCGATCGACGCCACGGAGCGGACGGCGAACGTGCTCGAGGGCATCCGGATCAAGAACACCTGATCGAATGAGCGGCGACCTGCTCCTCTACGTCGTCATCGCGACGGCGCTCGCGTTCGACTTCACGAACGGCTTCCACGACACCGCGAACGTCGTCGCGACGTCCATCTCCACGCGAGCCATCGGCCCGCGGGCCGCCGTGACGTTCGCCGCGATCCTGAACTTCGTCGGCGCCTTCATCTCGCTCGAGGTGGCGGCGACCGTCGCCGGCGACATCGTCGTGGCCGACGCCGTCACGGAGACCATCGTCTTCGCGGGGTTGGTCGGCGCGATCGTCTGGAACCTCGCCACCTGGTACTTCGGACTGCCGTCGAGCTCGTCCCACGCGCTCATCGGCGGGCTCGTCGGCGCCGCGCTCGCCGCGCAGGGCCCGGACGCCATCCTCGGCGACGGCCTCGTCGGGCGGGTCATGGTGCCCGCGATCATCGCGCCGATCCTGGCCTTCGGCGTCGCCGGCCTCGCGATCCTCATGGCCTACCGGATCGTGGGCCGGGCCAACCCGGGACCCGTGAACCGCGGGTTCAAGGTCGGGCAGCTCGCGACGGGCGGGATCCTCGCCCTCGCCCACGGGACGAACGACGCCCAGAAGACGATGGGCATCATCACGCTCGCGCTCATCGCCAACGGCAACCTCCCCTCGACCGGGTTCGAGGTCCCGCTCTGGGTCGTCGCCTCGGCCGCCACCGCGATCGCCCTCGGCACGTACTCGGGCGGCTGGCGCATCATCAAGACCATGGGCACCCGGATCATCAAGATGGACCCGGCGCAGGGCTTCGCCGCCCAGAGCGCGGGCGCCGCGGTGATCCTCGCGGCCTCGCAGGCGGGCTACCCGCTCTCCACGACCCACACGATCTCCGGCTCGGTGATGGGCGCGGGCGCCGCCCGCCGCCTCAGCGCGGTCCGCTGGGGCGTCGCGGGCAACATCGTCGTGGCCTGGGTCCTGACGCTCCCGGCGGCCGCGGCCGGCGGCGCCCTCATCTACGGGCTCTGCAGCATCCCGTCCGACGACACGGTCGGCCCGTTCATCGTCGCCGTGCTCATGCTCCTCGCCACCCTGTGGTTCGTCTCGGGCCGCCTGCGTCGCGGCTCGACCCTCACGGCGGCCGAGGCATGATCGCCACCGTCGTCGACGTCGGCGCGCTCTGGCAGACGATCTGGACCGCCGCCCTGGCCGGACTGCTCGTCACGGTCACGTGCTCCATCTCCGTGCTCGGCGTCGCCCGTTCCCAGGAGCACTCGGGCGCGCTCGCGAGCCGCTGGTTCGTGGTGGCCGTCCTCGGCGGCCTCGCGATGGCGGCCGTCGTGGCGTACGGCATCTACCTCGTCGTCGACTGAGCGCCCGCGTGGCCGAGGAGCCGACCGGCGTCCTGGCGGTCCCGCCACCCGACGTCCGCCTGCGGCCGCGGCTGCGCGGCGTCTCGCACCAGTGGGCGTTCGTCGCCTCGCTCGTGGCGGGCGTCGCGCTCGTGGTGGCGGCGGCCGACCGCGGGACCGAGGCCTGGGTCGCCTGCGCGGTCTACGCGCTCTCGGTCGCGGGGCTGCTCGGCACGAGCGCGACGTACCACCGGGTCGCGTGGCGGACGGCCGCGGCGCGGGCGTGGATGCGCCGCCTGGACCACGCGATGATCTTCGTGCTCATCGGCGGCACCTACACGCCGGTGGCGCTGCTCGCGCTGACGCCGCCGCTCGGGACCGTGGTGCTCGTCGTCGTCTGGAGCGGCGCGCTCGTCGGGATCGTCATCAACCTCGTGTGGATCACCGCCCCGCGGGGGCTCATCGCCGGGATCTACGTCGCGCTGGGCTGGGTCCTCGTGCTCGCGATGAAGGAGCTGACCGAGCGCGTCGGGACCGCCGCGCTCGTGCTGTTCGTGCTCGGCGGCCTGCTCTACACGGGCGGCGCGGTCGTCTACGCGCGGCGCTCGCCCGACCCGGTCCCGGCGGTCTTCGGCTACCACGAGGTGTTCCACGCGTGCGTGCTGCTCGCGCTCGCCGCGCACTTCGCGGCGATCGCGTTCGAGGTGCTGCCGCAGGCCTAGGTCCGGGCCGGCGCGCCCGGCTCCGCGCCGGGGTAGGTGATCGTCCGCAGCACCTTCGCGGGAGCGCCCGCGGCGATCGAGTACGGCGGGAGGTCGGTCGTCACGACGGAGTTCGCGCCGATGACGCAGCGCTCGCCGATCGACACGCCGCTCGTGACGACGACGTGCGCACCGCACCAGACGTTGTCCCCGATCCGCGTCGGCCCCTTGGAGGTGAAGCCCTGCCACGGGACGGGCTTCGTGGGATCGTCGAAGCGGTGGTTGCCGTCCGTGACGAAGCAGCCGTTCGCGAACATGCAGTGCTCCCCGATCTCCACGAGCTCCACCGCCGCGACCTGCACGCCGAGGTTGAGGAACGTGCCGCCCCCGATGCGGATCCGCGCGTCGCCGGGGCAGGTGAGCCACACGCCGGGCTCCGTGAGCACGTGCGGCCCGAGCTCCAGGCGGCCGGCCTGCAGCGCCTCGAGGACGTTCCCGTGGATCGGCCAGCGGCAGAACGCCTCGCGCCGCGCGAACTCACGGTGGATCCGCAGGCGGTTGTGCGGCAGCGAGCTCCGCTCGTACCAGCGCCACTTCTGCCACCACATCCGTGCCTGCGCCGCGTCCATGGGCCCAAGCGTCGCAGGAGCGCGCGCGGCGCGGCTGCGCGGGCGTCGGTGGCCGCTTTCCAGAGGCCACCGTGCTCGCGCAGCCATCGCACGGTCCACCGGTCCGAACAGGGATCTGGACCGGTCCCTTGTCGTCGCTCCCACCCCGAGAGCGGACGAGTCGGTGCTGCACCCCTCTCATCGGTGAACCGGGGACTGCGCCCCATCGAACGTCCGTCCAGTCGCCGGGCGACCGCGACGTGCTCCGACTTGGCGCGCCTCCGGTCTCGGCCGCCGCGCGGACCGGGGTCCGCTCAGGCGCGGTCGAAGCCGCGTAGGTCGGCGAGCAGGCCCACGAGCCCGTCGTCTTCGACCACCGCGAAAGCCCGCGGGCCGAGCGCCAGCACCTCGGGGGCCTCGGCCTCGCCGAAGAGCACGCCGCAGAGCTTCCGCGAGGCGTCCCAGCGGACCTCGGCGCCGCTCGCGAGCGCGCCGCCCGGCCCGCGTGAGGGCGCTGCGGGGACGTCGAGGCGGTGCGGGGTCGCCCGGGCGGGCAGCTCCCACGCGATCGCGCCCTTCTGCCAGAAGCGCCGCTCCTCGAGGACGGTGACGCCCACGAGCCGGCCCTCCTCCCCCAGGTCGAGCAGCACGGGCCCGGCGACGATGCCGCCACCCGCCGGTGCGTCGAGGAAGGCCTTCGAGGTGAAGCGGAGCGTCGTGCCGTCGAAGCGCGGGATCAGGTCGGCGGCGGGCTCGCGCTCGAGCCGGACCGCCAGGCGCCCGGCGGCGTCGGCGAGGCTCACGCCGGGGCCTTGACCTTCCTGGCGCGTGGCTTGCCGGTCGCGGGCTTGGCCTTCGCCGCACCGGTCCTCGCGGGCTTCGGCTCGCCACCGCCGTTCGCCCCGTTCGGGCCCTTGCCGTTCGCACCGCCGCCGTTCGCGCGCACCTTGGCCGCCTTGGGCGTCACGAGCTCGGCGAGGAACTGGCCCGTGTAGGAGCCCGCGACCGCCGCGACCTCCTCCGGGGTGCCCTGGGCGACGACCATGCCGCCCTCCTCGCCACCTTCGGGCCCCATGTCGATGACGCGGTCGGCCGTCTTGATCACGTCGAGGTTGTGCTCGATGACCACGATCGAGTTGCCCGTGTCGACGAGGCGGTGCAGCACCTCGAGCAGCTTCTGGACGTCCGCGAAGTGCAGGCCCGTCGTCGGCTCGTCGAGGATGTAGAGCGTCCGGCCCGTCGCGATCTTGGACAGCTCGGTCGCGAGCTTCACGCGCTGCGCCTCGCCGCCCGAGAGCGTCGTCGCGGGCTGGCCCAGGCGGATGTAGCCCAGGCCGACGTCGTTCAGCGTCTCGAGCCGGCGCCGGATCTTCGGGATGTTCTCGAAGAAGCCGACGGCCTCCTCGACGGGCATGTCGAGGACGTCGGCGATCGACTTGCCCTTGAAGCGGATGTCGAGCGTCTCGCGGTTGTACCGCTTGCCGTGGCACTGCTCGCACGGGACGTAGACGTCCGGCAGGAAGTGCATCTCGATCTTGATCTGGCCGTCGCCGCGGCAGACCTCGCAGCGCCCGCCCTTCACGTTGAACGAGAAACGGCCGGCCTTGTACCCGCGGACCCGCGACTCCTGCGTCTTCGTGAAGAGGTCGCGGATGACGTCGAAGAGCCCGGTGTACGTCGCCGGGTTCGAGCGCGGCGTACGGCCGATGGGCGACTGGTCGACCTGGATGATCTTGTCGAGCTGGTCGAGCCCGAGGACCGCCGTGTGGGCGCCGGGCCGCGAGCGCGCACGGTGGAGCTTGTTCGCGACGGCCTTGTAGAGGACCTCGTTGACCAGGGTCGACTTCCCCGAGCCCGAGACCCCGGTGACGCACGTGAGCGTCCCGAGCGGCACCTTCACGTCGACCGCGCGCAGGTTGTTCTGCTTGGCCCCCCGGATCTCGAGGTGGCCCGACGGCTTACGGCGCTTCGCGGGCACCTCGACCACCGCGGTCCCGGCGAGGAACTGCCCGGTGAGCGACCCCTCGACCCTCGCGATCTGCTCGGCGGTGCCCGCGGCCACGACGTGCCCGCCGTGCTCGCCCGCGCCGGGCCCCATGTCGATGATGTGGTCCGCGGCCTGCATCGTCTGCTCGTCGTGCTCGACGACCAGCACCGTGTTGCCCAGGTCCCGCAGGCGCTCCAGCGTGCCGATGAGCTTCGTGTTGTCCCGCTGGTGCAGGCCGATCGACGGCTCGTCGAGGACGTAGAGCACCCCCACGAGCGCCGAGCCGATCTGCGTCGCCAGGCGGATGCGCTGCGCCTCGCCGCCCGAGAGCGTCGCGGCCGCACGGTCCATCGAGAGGTAGCCGATCCCGACGTTCTCGAGGAAGTTCAGCCGCTCCTCGATCTCCCGGAAGATGAGCCGCGCGATGTGCCGGTCGGTCTCGCTCAGCTCGACCTCCTCGAGCCACAGGAGCGCCCGGCGCACGGAGAGGGAGCAGAACTCGTGGATGGCCGTGCCGGCGACGAGGACCGCGCGCGACTCGGGCCGCAGGCGCGAGCCCTTGCACAGCGGGCACGGCCGGACCGACATGAACTCCTCGATCTTCTCCCGGGTCGTCTCGGAGTCCGTCTCGCGGTAGCGCCGCTCGAGGTTCGTGACGATCCCCTCGAAGCGTGCGGCGTACGCGCGCTCCCGGCCGAAGCGGTTCTTGTACGAGATCCCGACGCGCCCGCCGTCGAGGCCGTGCATGAAGAGGTCCTGGTGGTCCGACGGCAGCTCGTTCCAGGGCTGGTCGAGGTCCACCCCGTAGGCGTCCGCGATCCCCTGCGTGATCTGCTCGTAGTACTGCGAGGCCGAGCCGGCCCACGGCGCGATGGCCCCCTCGCCGAGCGAGAGGTGCGGGTCCGGGACGATGAGATCCGGGTCGATCTCCATCTGCGACCCGAGGCCGGTGCAGCGCTCGCACGCGCCGTGCGGGGAGTTGAAGGAGAAGATCCGCGGCTCGAGCTCCGGCATCGACGTGCCGCACTTCAGGCACGCGAACTTCTCCGAGAACTGCAGGATCCGCGGCTTCTCGTCCGAGCCCGCTGCGGGCACGAGCTCCACGTCGAGCACGCCGTCGGCCAGGCCGACCGCGACCTCGACGGACTCCGCCAGGCGCTTGCGGACGTCCCCGCGCATGACGAGGCGGTCCACGACGATGGAGATGTCGTGCTTGAACTTCTTGTCGAGCTCGATGGGCTCCTCGAGGAGCTTGAGCTCCCCGTCGACCTTCGCGCGGGCGAAGCCCTCCGAGCGTGCGTGCTCGAGGAGGTCGCGGAACTCGCCCTTCCGGCCGCGCACGACGGGCGCGAGCAGCATGAAGCGGGTGCCCTCGGGCAGCTCCATGACCTGGTCGATGATCTGCTCGGCCGACTGGCCCGCGATGGGTGCGCCGCACTTGTGGCAGTGCGGCTTGCCGATCCGCGACCAGAGCAGCCGCAGGTAGTCGTAGATCTCCGTGACGGTGCCGACCGTCGAGCGCGGGTTCTTCGACGTCGTCTTCTGGTCGATCGAGATCGCGGGCGACAGGCCCTCGATGGAGTCGACGTCCGGCTTGTCCATCTGGCCGAGGAACTGGCGCGCGTAGGCGCTGAGCGACTCGACGTAGCGGCGCTGCCCCTCCGCGTAGATGGTGTCGAACGCGAGCGAGCTCTTGCCGGATCCGGAGAGCCCCGTGATGACCGTCAGCGCATCCCGCGGGATCGTCACGGAGACGTCCTTGAGGTTGTGCTCGCGGGCACCCGAGACGACGATGTCGGTGGAACGGGTCATGGGCTCCGGACAGCGTAGCCGTGCGAACGGACGTTCCCATGCGCGGTTCCCGCAACGTGCGGGGTACCGTCCCATCGTGCTCCGACGAACCGCGCTCGCCCTTGCTCTCGCCTCGGCGCTCAGCCTCGTCGCCTGCGGGGAGGAGGACCGCCGCGAGCCCGCCCAGCGCGCCTCCGGCGCCGCTCCGCAGCTCGACCCGCCGCAGGCCGCCGAGCCCAAGCCCGGCCCGCCCACCCAGGGCACCCCGGACGGGATCGTCGTCCGCGTGGGGCAGCGCCCCGAGGGCGTCGCCATCGACCCCGGGAGCAGCACGGCGGCCGTCGCGGTCCTCGGCCCGCCCCGGCTCGTCCTGGTCGACATGAGGAGCGGTGAGGTCCGCAGGGAGGTCCGCCTCCCGAGCGGTGCGCGCCACGTCTCCCTCTCGCGGCCCGGCGGCTCCTTCCTGGTCCCGTGCGAGGAGGCCGACCGCCTCGTCGAGGTGTCCGCCGACGGCGAGCGCGTCCGCGAGACCGAGGTCGGCGACAACCCGCACGACGCCGTCGCCCTCGGCCCGCGCATCCACACCGCGGACGAGTTCAGCTCGACGATGACCACCCTCCGCGACGGCCGCGTCCTCTCCACGGTCCGGACGGACGCGCAGCCCGGCGGCATCGCGGCCGTGGGCGACCGCCTGTACCTCAACGCGGTCCGCTCCTACACCGTCGAGGAGTACGAGGGCGGCGACGAGCCGCGCGGCACGGGCTCCCAGAGCTCCGGCCTCGGGCCCTCCCACGTCGCGACGGGCCCCGAGGGCCGCATCGCGATCGGCGACACCCGCGGGCGGGCGCTCGTGGTCTACGACACGCGGCCGCGCCTGCGCTTCCGGGCCCGCGTGCCGCTCGAGGGCACCCCCGTCGGCCTCGCCCACGACGGCCAGGGGACGATGTGGGTGACGCTCAGCGAGCGGAACGAGGCCGTGCCCGTGAACCTGAACGCCACGCGGCCGACCGTCGGTGCGCCCCTCCGCAGCGCGCGCACGCCGCTCTCCGTGGCGGTCGACACGGGCACGGGCCGTCTGGCGATCGCGAGCGCCGGGGACGGCACCCTGCAGCTCGTCGACCCCTGAGGCTCAGCGGGTGAGGCGGGCGACCGTCTCGCGCCAGGCGCGCAGCGCGGGCTTGTCGATCGGGGAGCCACCCCCGCCGATGCGGCGCAGCCCGCCGTAGTCGAACGAGTCCCTGCCGCCGATCCGCCGCGACATCCACGTGTACCAGTAGATCCCGGCGAGCCCGAGCTGCACGCGGGCCTTCGCGAGCGCGGGCAGCGCCTGCCGGACGCGCTCGGCCTGTCCGGCCTCGGTCGTCTCCCAGCCGTAGTTGAAGGTGGAGACGCCCTTCCCGGAGCTCCACGACACCTCGCTGAGCAGGAGCGGCTTACGGGCGTCGCCGGCCTTCCGCATCTCCGCGCGGGCGAGCCGCGCGAGCTTCACGACGTTCGAGACGCGGCGGGAGAACGGGTGGATCGCCGCGACGTCGAAGGAGCCGCGGGCGCCCGTGGCGTACAGCTTGCGCAGGTCCACCCAGGAGCGGTTCGTGAGCCCCGCGGCGACCACGACGACGTCGCCGTCCACGCGGCGCAGGGCGGTCGCGGCGGCCTTGAGCAGGCGCGCGTAGCCCGGCGCCCAGTCCGTCTCGGACCAGAACTTCGTGATGTCGGGCTCGTTCCAGACCTGCCAGCGCCGGATCGCCGTGCGGCGCACCCCCTGGTTCTCGCGCCACAGCGAGCCCGCGGGCCCGTAGCGGGCGACGAGGCCGGTCAGGAAGCGCGCGTAGGTCGAGGGATCGCGCGGCGGGGAGCCCACGACCCCGGGCTCCTTCGCGGCCCAGCCCGGCGTGCGGTGCACGACCGGCAGCACGCCGATGCCCTGCCGCGCCGCGCTGAGCACGAGCGCGTCGAAGGCGGCGAGCTGGAGCCGGCCGTCCTCGGGCTCGAGCTCGTCCCAGTACGCGGCGACGCGGATCGTTCGCGTGCCGCTCCGGGCGATGGCCGCGGCCTCCGCGCCCAGGCCGCCGTCCGGCGCGAGGGCCGGGCCGTCCGCGATGACCCCGAAGAAGCTGCGCGGGGTCGCGGCGGAGGCCGGCGTGGCGGCCCCGGCGAGGCCGAGGAGCAGCAGGAGCAGGACAGGGAGGCGGCGCATCCTGTCCTGCAACCCGCTGCGGCCCGGCGTGATGCGGCGGCTCCGTTACCCCTCGACGGTCGCGTAGACCTCGTCGAGCAGCGCGTCCCGGTCGTCCAGGTCGAAGTTGTCGCGGAGGTACGTGGAGGTCTCCTCGCGCGACTGGCCGTTGAGCGCCATGTTCAGCGCGATGAGCCGGGCGCCCTCGACGTCGCCGTCGCCGTCGTT
>JAOPZO010000335.1 GCA_025964065.1 Solirubrobacterales bacterium
CGCCGCGCTCGCCGTGCTGCTCGCCGCGGGCGCCGCCGGCTTCGGCGTCGTCTCGGCCTTCGAGCGTGACCGCGGGAAGCCCGGGGTCGTGACCGCGACGCCGGTCGGGCCGCTGCCGCCCGGCGTCGGGCCCGGTTCGCCCTGACAGCGCGTCAGGCACCTGTAGGGTGCGTGACGCAGGTGTCATCTTCCGACAGGAGCTCCCGTCACATGGCCAAGCAGCCGCCCCGCATCCTCTCCGGCCAGGTCGTCGCCATCACCGGCGGTGCCCGCGGCATCGGCAAGGAGACCGCGCGCCACCTCGTCCGCCAGGGGATGAAGGTCGCGATCGGCGACCTCGACCTCGCCACCACGGAGGCGACGGCCGCCGAGCTCGGCCCGAACGTCCGCGCCTACGCGCTCGACGTCACCGAGCGTGCGTCCTTCCAGGCGTTCCTCGACGCGGCGGAAGCCGACCTCGGCCCGCTCGACGTGCTCGTGAACAACGCCGGGATCATGCAGCTCGGTCCGTTCCTCGACGAGGACGACGCCACCGCGCACCGCCAGGTCGACATCAACGTCCACGGCGTCCTCTACGGCATGAAGATCGCCGTGCCGCGCTTCGTCGCCCGCGGCCGCGGCCACCTCGTGAACATCGCGAGCTCCGCCGGCAAGGGCGGGTTCCCCGGCGGCGCGACGTACTGCGGGACGAAGCACTTCGTGGTCGGCGTCTCCGAGGCGGTCCGCGCCGAGCTGCGCGAGACCCCCGTCGAGGTCTCCTGCGTCATGCCCGGCGTCGTGAACACCGAGCTCGCCGCGGGCCTCAAGGAGGCGCGCGGCGTCAAGAACGTGAACCCGGAGGACGTCGCCCAGGCGATCGTCGAGTGCCTGCAGGTCCCGCGCTTCGACGTCTACGTCCCCAAGTCGATCGGCCCGATCACCCAGGTCATGAACGTCCTGCCGCGCGGCGGCCGCGAGCGGATCGTCCGCGCGATGAAGGCCGACCAGGTGCTCCTGAGCGCCGACCCGGCCGCCCGCGCGGCCTACGAGCTGCGCGCCTCGAAGAGCGAGCCGGGCCTCGAGGCCGGCGACGAGACGAAGCAGCTCACGAGCTAGCCGGCGGCGAAGGGGCGGCGCGCCCCGCCCCCGCTACGCCGTCTTCATGAGGGGCGGCGCGACCTGCTTCTTCCGGCTCATCACGCCGGGGAGCGCGATCAGGCCGTCGACCGCGGAGGCGCCGAACGCGCGCTCGGCGAGCGGGACGTCGCCCGCGACGACGAGGTGCGTGCCGCCGACGGACACGTCGGTGACCATCAGCGCGACGAGCCGGTGGCCGGCGTGGGTGAGGTGCTCGGTGGCGGCCGCGTGGAGCTCGGCGGCGCGCGCGAGCAGCGCGTCGCCGACCGTCTCGACCTGGCCGATGCAGATCGTCTGGCCGCCCGAGAGCTCGTAGGCCTTCAGGTCGCGGGCGAGGAGCGCGTCCGCGGCGACGCCGGAGACGTCGCTCGTCACCTCGAACATCTCGCGCCCGAACGCGCGCGGGTCGAGCCCGAGCCGCTCCGCCAGGTCGTCCACCGCGGCGGCGTCCCGCGGCGTCGTGGTCGGTGAGGTGAGGATCACCGTGTCCGACAGGATCGCGGCGAGGAGCATCGTCGCCGTCGGGCCGGTCGGGATGTGACCCGCCGCCGCGAACTGCTCGGCCACCAGGGTGCTGGTCGAGCCGACGGGGTCGAACGTCGCGCGCACGGGCTGCGTCGTCTCGATGGAGCCGATGTGGTGGTGGTCCAGGATCTCGACGACCTCCGCGTCCTCCACGCCCGGCACGCTCTGGGCGCTCTCGGCGTGGTCGACGAGGATGACCTTGCGGGGCTGCGGATCCGCGAGGTCGGTGCGGGTCACGAGCCCGATGGGCCGGCGGTGCAGGTCGACCACGACCGCGGCGCGGTAGCTCACGTCCTTCACGTCGTCGGAGATCTCCGCGACGAGGTCGGAGGTCCGCACGGTGAGCGGGTCCGGGTCGGCGAGCGTGGCGCACGGGCACGACAGCGTGATCATGCGGCCCGCGACGTAGGAGTCGAGCGGGGTCGCGATGACCGGGACGCCGCGCTCCGCGGCGCGGTCGAGCGTGGCCTGCGGCACCGCGGTGTCGCTCGAGACGACGAGCACGGAGATCCCCGCGTCGATCGCACGGAGCTGCGCGTCGTGCCGGTCGCCGACGACGGCGACGTCCCCGGGGGAGACGTCGACCAGGAGCATCTCGAGCGCGCGGGCGAGGACCCAGACGCGGCCCGAGACCCGGCAGTCCGCGGCGCCCGCGAGGAGCTTGCCCTCGAGGACCCGGGCCATCGTCCCGACGCTCGTCGGGCCCAGCAGGCGCGGCACCTCGTGCGAGTCGCGGACGTAGCGGCGGGCCAGCGCGGCCTCGGTGAGCACGCCGGTGAGGACGCCCTCCTCGTCGACGACGGGCAGGAGCGGGAGGCCCGCGGCGACCATGAGCTGGCCCACGGCGCGCAGCGGCGTCTCCGAGCTCGCGACGGGGAACTCCTCCCGCATCACGTCGCCCGCCCGCAGCGAGATGTGGACGAGGAGCTTCGGGGCCGGCGCGCCGGCGCGCTCGAGGGCCCAGGTCGTCTGGGGGTTCAGCTCGCCGAGGCGCGCGGGGAGGTACTCGCGCTGTGGGTCGACGAGCGCCTTGAGCTCCGCGTAGCCGATCGCGGCGGCCACGGAGTCCGTGTCCGGGTTCCGGTGGCCGGAGACGTAGACGCGCTCGGGGCGGGAGTGACGGGACCGGGGAGAGGGGGGAGGCACGCCGCGCGAACCCTACCCAGGCCGCACGTGCCCGGGCGCGCTCACGGCGCGCCCGGACGACTAGCCGCGCAGCCAGTGCACGAGGCGGGCGCCGATGTGCTCGCCGGCGTCCTCCTGCAGGAAGTGCGAGGCCCCCGCGACCTCCTCCAGCGGGGCGCCGAGGAGCTCCGCCATCTTCCGCCCGGCCGCCAGCGGGATGATGGGGTCGCCGTCGGCCCAGAGCAGGAGCTTCGGGCGGCGGTCGGCGACCATGGCGTCCCGCACCGCGCGGCCCGCGGCGGCGCCCGGCGCGTCGGGGTCCGTCGGGAGGATGAGCGGGAACGCGCGGGCGCCGGCCTTCGAGGCCGGGGTCGGGAACGGCGCCTCGTAGGCCGCGAGGACCTCCGGGGCGAGCGCGGTCGCGGTGGCGCCGTCGACGAGGGAGCCGACGGGCAGGTCCTCCGTGCGCTCGACGAAGTCCCGGAACGCCTTCCAGGCGTCCGTCATCCGCTGCTCGCCCGTGAAGAAGCCCGTGTCGAGGATCGCGATCCGCGCCCAGCGCTCGGGCTGCTCGACGAACAGGCGCATGCCGATCGGGCCGCCCCAGTCGTGGACGACGAGCGTGCCGCCGAGCACGTCGAGGTGCTCCGCGAGCGCGCCCATCCAGCCCACGTGCGCGTCGAAGGTGTAGTCCTCGATCCGCTCGGGCTTGTCCGAGCGGCCGAAGCCCACGAGGTCGGGGACGACGCAGCGGAAGCCCGCGGCGACGAGCGGCGCGACGACCTTCCGCCACAGCACGCCCCAGGTCGGCTCGCCGTGCTGGAGCCACACGACGGGACCGTCGGCCGGGCCCGCGTCGACCCACGCGATGCGCAGCCCGTCGTGCTCGAGGTAGTGCGGTTCGTGCTCCCAGCCCGGCAGCGGCGCGAAGCGCTCGTCCGGGGTGCGGAACGCCATCTCAGGCGTCGGCGCCGACGGCGCCCTCGCCCGTGCGCTGCCGGTAGCGCTCACGGGCGGCGGCGATCGTCTCCAGGGCGTCCTCGCGGGGGTACCAGCCGTCGACCTCGACGACCTTGCCCTCCGGGCCCTTGTAGATCGCGAAGAAGTGGGAGATCTCCGCCTTGAGCTGGTCCGAGACGTCGTCGAGCCCGTCCACGCCGTTCCAGTTCGGGTCCTGCATCGGGACGCAGAGGATCTTGTCGTCGACCTCGCCGTCGTCGAGCATCTTGAAGAGCCCGATGACCTTCACGGGGATGACGCAGCCCGGGAACGTCGCCTCGGACACGAGGCACATCGCGTCGAGGGGGTCGCCGTCCTCGCCGTCGGTCTGCGGGATGAACCCGTAGTCGGTCGGGTAGACGACCGAGCTGAACAGGAACCGGTCGAGTTTGATCGCCTGCAGCGCCTCGTCCCACTCGTACTTGTTCCGGGATCCCTTCGGGATCTCCACGAGCAGGTGCACGGGGTCGTCGGACATGGGGCCGTAGGCTAACCGGACCGCCCCCCAACACGCCGCCGAGAGGTCATGACCGAACACGCCGAGCAGCTCTGCATCGACACCATCAGGACCCTCTCGATGGACGCCATCGAGGAGGCGGGCTCCGGGCACCCCGGCCTGCCGCTGGGGATGGCCCCCGCCGCCTACCTCCTGTACGCGAAGGTCATGAAGCACGACCCGCAGGACCCCACGTGGCCCGACCGCGACCGCTTCATCCTGTCCGCGGGCCACGGGTCGATGCTCCTGTACTCCGCCCTGCACCTCTCGGGCTACGACCTCCCGCTGGACGAGCTCAAGAAGTTCCGCCTGTGGGGTTCGCTCACCCCGGGCCACCCCGAGCGCGACCGGGTGCACGTCACCCCGGGCGTCGAGGTGACCACGGGCCCGCTGGGCCAGGGCTTCGCGAACGGCGTCGGCCTCGCGATGGCCGAGGCGTTCCTCCGGGACAAGTTCGGCCCCGAGCTGCAGGACCACTTCACGTACGCGATCGTCTCGGACGGCGACCTCATGGAGGGCATCGCCGCGGAGGCCGCGTCGCTCGCGGGGCAGCTCGGGCTCGGCAAGCTGATCTACCTCTACGACGACAACGACATCTCGCTCGACGGCCCCACGTCGCTGAGCTTCGACCGCGAGGACGTCTCCAAGCGCTTCGAGTCCTACGGCTGGCAGGTGCTCGAGCAGCGCGACGCGAACGACATCGACGGCCTCGAGGCGCAGATCGAGCTCGCGAAGGCGGAGACCTCGAAGCCGACGCTCATCCACGTGCACTCGATCATCGGCTACCCGTCGCCGAACAAGCAGGGCACGAGCAAGGCGCACGGCGCCGCGCTCGGCGAGGAGGAGGTCCGGCTGACCAAGGAGGTCATGGGCTGGGACCCCGACGCGAGGTTCCTCGTGCCCGACGGCGTCTACGAGACGTTCGGCGCGGCCGGCCGGCGCGGCGCCGAGGCGCACGCGGCCTGGAACGCGAAGCTCGAGGAGTGGAGGGCGGCCAACCCCGACGACGCGGCGGTGTGGGATGCGGCCTGGGCCGGGAAGCCGATGCCGGGCGTCGGCGACGCGCTGCGCGAGCTCTCGTTCTCGAAGGACAAGCTCGCCACCCGGGTCGCGGGGAAGGAGTCCATGGCGGCGTTCTCCGACTTCGTCCCGACGATGGTCGGCGGTGCGGCGGACCTCTCGGGCTCGACGAACACGGAGTTCCCGGGCGGCGCCGACGCGCGCTTCACGGCCGAGCAGCCGGACCGGAACGTGTTCTGGGGCGTGCGCGAGCACGGCATGGGCGGCGCGGTCAACGGCCTCGCGGCGCACGGCGGCATCCTGCGGCCGTACGGCTCGACGTTCCTGCAGTTCTCGGACTACATGCGCGGGGCGATCCGCCTCAGCGCGCTCACCGGGCTGCCGTGCGCGTGGGTCTTCACCCACGACTCGATCGCCCTCGGGTCGGACGGCCCGACCCACCAGCCCGTCGAGCACCTCGCCGCCCTGCGGGCGATCCCGGGCCTCGTGGTGCTGCGGCCCGCGGACCCGCGCGAGACCGCCGAGGCGTGGCGCGTGATCCTCGAGGACCTCGAGGGCCCGGCGCTCCTCGCGCTCTCCCGCCAGGGCCTCCCGGTGCTCACGGACTCCCCGAACGACGTCGGCCGCGGCGCGTACGTCCTCAGGGACGGCGCGGGCCCGGTCATCGTCGGCACGGGCGCCGAGGTGCACGTCGCGCTCGCGGCCGCCGAGGAGCTCGGCGCGGACGTCGACGCGCGGGTCGTCTCGTTCCCGTCCTGGGAGCTCTTCGAGCAGCAGGACGAGGCCTACCGGGAGTCCGTGCTGCCGAAGGACCGCCTCAAGGTCTCCGTCGAGGCGCTCGTGACGCAGGGCTGGCACAAGTGGGTCGACCACCCGATCGGCTTGGACCGCTTCGGCGCCTCCGCCGACGGCGACGAGCTGCTGGAGCGCTTCGGCTTCACCGGCCCGAAGGTGGCGGAGGTCGTGCGCGGCCTGATGTGAACGGTGTCCCCTTGACAGGAATGCGGGGTGGACGGATCGTGCGCGGATGCACGCGCGCCGCGCCCTCGCCGTCGGCCTGACCGTCGCGGGAGGTGCGGCGGGCGTCTCCGCCGCGCCCGCCGCCGCCGCCACGAAGCCGTGCGGCACCGTCAAGGGAGCCCCGAGCGCCATCAAGATCACCCGGGTCACCACGACGAGCGGCGGCTGCGCGAAGGCGAAGGCCGTCGCGAAGGCCTTCGTCCAGCTCCGCCATGGCGATCCCGCCGGCTACTCCTGCCCCGGGCGCTCGCCCCAGGGCCGCCCCGGGGCGTTCGTCTACCGGGTCACCTGCAAGCGGCCGGGGCGCACCGTCACGTTCCGGGTGACGCGGCCGGACCTCGTGCTCCCGCCCGCCGGCCCGGCGCCGCCCGTGGTCGGCGGCAGCTGACCCCGGACCTCAGCCCGCGGCCTGCAGCAGCCGTCCCGCGTCGCGCGCGACGGTGACGTGGATCGCTCCGGGCTCGCGGACCCAGGCGATGAGGTCGAGCGCCGTCAGGCGGTCCAGGAGGAACTGGAACGCCTCGGCCTGCGCCCGGCTCGCGTACCGCCGCGCGATGTCGAACGCGTAGCCCGTGGTGTGGAGCGAGTAGTCGCGGGTCGCCTCGATGTTCCGGCGGGTGAGCAGGCGCTGGTACTCGTCGTCGCGGGCGGTGGAGGTCAGCGTGAGCGGCTGCTTGGCGTCCGCGATCTCCTGCACGCCGCGCCCGAGGTACTCGAGCACCCGGAGCGCCTCGGGCCGCAGCGCGCGGTAGAGGCGCTTGGACTGCTCGAGCCGCGGGGCGAGCTCGCCCATCTTCGGGTCGATGCGGATGCCCCACCCCGCGAGCGTCGTTCCCCCGAGCCCCTCCAGCGTCCCCTTCGCCCGGGCGCGCCCGAGCGCGAAGGGGTCCGCGAAGCGCTCGGCCGTGGCGGGCGGGTGGAGCACCTCCTCCGCGGAGTTCTTGCTCGTCTGCAGCGCCGCCTCGGTGGCGAGGGCCGCGGGCTCCTCGCGGAAGCGGCGCATGATCTCGCGGGCCGCGCCGATCCGCCACAGGTAGGTGCTCGAGTCGTCGCCGAGCGAGGCGAGCTTGCGGTGCGCGGAGGCCTTGCGGAGCGGGCTCGCGGAGAAGAAGACCTCGGCGTAGCGGGTGTCCTCGTCGGCGTCGAAGCGCTTCAGGACGTCCTGCAGGTTGCCGACGCCCATGTGGTAGCCGACGACCGCCAGCTCGTCGGAGCCGCCGAGCTCCCCGCGGGCGAACCGCAGGTAGCGGACGGAGGCGGCGAGCGCCTTCGCCGGGTCGTAGCGCTCGTCGACCCGGCGGCGCTCGCGGGTGCGGGCGGCGACCCGGCGGCCCCGGGCGATCCCGCGGGTCAGGGCAGCGCTCCGTTCGACGTCGATGCGCATGCCGAGGAGGTTCTGGCCCGTCTCGGCCAGGATCTGGGTGAGCCCCACGGCGCCCTCGGTCCCGCCGGCCATGGCGTCCGGGCGGCCCGCGGACTCGAGGAAGACGAGCGCCTCGAGCGTGTCGGGGTCCACGTCGCCCTTCGCGGCCGCGGTGTCGACGAGGGGGCGCCAGGCGGCGACGCGCGGCGCGGTCGCGACCGCGCCCCCGGGGGACTTCGCGAAGAGCGGGTGGGACAGGCCGCGGGCGGCGCGGCGCTCGTATTCCTCGCGGCGCGCGCCGACGTAGCGCAGCGGGTCGAAGCCCTCGCCGGGCGCGGCGCCCGGGCGGAGGACCTGCGCGTCGCCGGGTGCGGCGGTGGGGTCGTCGGAGCGCAGGGCGAGGGCGACGAGCACGCCGAGGCCGACGGCGAGGGCGAGCAGCGCGAGGGCGCGGCGGCGCGCGGACGACGAGGAGACCACGCCCACAAGGTGGCAGGGTCGGCCGCGGGTGCGCGCCGCGCGGCGTTCAGTCCTCGTCCAGGCGGGAAGACTGACCCGGTGCCCCGCCCGCTCCTGCCCGTCCTGCTCGCCGCCGCCGCCCTCGCGGCCTGCGGGGGGACCGAGGGGGAGCCGGCGGTGACCGCGGGGGC
>JAOPZO010000346.1 GCA_025964065.1 Solirubrobacterales bacterium
GGCGGCGGCGCGGCGGGCGCGGCAGCGGGCTGGCGGGCGTTCCGCGAAACGCGATGTCGCCGCACCTTCGGGGGCGCGGGGCCGACGAAGGTGCGCCGCGCCGGCACCCATCTCGCGCCGCGCACACCGAGAGGGCCGACGCGGACCCCCTCGCTGCACATCGGCCCCCTCGCGGCGCTCCGGAGCCCGACGCAGGCCCGCGGCGCGGAAGGACGTTCCGCGGGAACGCGGCCGTCCCACCGTGCGCCTCCGACCTCCCCTGACCCGTGCCAGGACACGGGCTCCGCGCCCCGGGCGATCGCGACCCGAGGTGCTTTCGAACAGCTCGATCACCGTGCGGGTCCTCATCGTCGACGAAGCGCAGGACGCACTCCTCCCGCCCCCGGCCGCCGACGAGGGGGAAGGCGACCTTCGTCCGGCAACCGCGACCTCACGCAGGTCACGCCCGCGGACACGGGCCACGCGCGCTCACCCCGGGCCCCTCCGCCCCGCACGGACGGACGGCTGTGGACGACTGGCTGAAGGGCCGCGGCTGCTCGCCGGGCCCGGGCGCGCTATTGGGCGCCCTCGAGGTCCAGGCGCAGCGCGCGGGCCGCTCCGAGGTAGACGTGACGGGCCTCGTGGGCGTCGTCGGCGTGGTAGTGGATCAGGACCCGGATGATCGACGGGAGCGCTCCCGGGACCGGGATCTCGCGCGAGCACAGCAGCGGCACCTTGCCGAAGCCGAGGTTCCGGGCGGCGACGGCGGGGAACTCCGCGTCGAGGTCCTCCGTCAGCGTGAAGATGCAGGAGACGACGTCGTCGGGCCCGATCTGGTTGCGCTTCATGATCTCGCGCATCAGCCATTCCGTCGCGCCGAGGATCGCGGGCGCGGTGTTCTGGTCGACGGAGCTGGCTCCACGGAGGGCGAACAGGCGCACCCCCGCGATGATGTCAGGCCTTGGTGCCCTCGCGCCCCGTCGCCTCGGGTCCGCCGGGTTCGAGGGCGCGAAGCCGCTCGACCTCCGCGGCGCTCAAGCGCCGGACGCCGCCCTCGGCGAGGTCGCCGAGCCGGAGCGGCCCGTACGCGACGCGCTGCAGCTTCTTCACGGGGTGGCCGACCTCGGCGCACATGCGCTTGACCTGCCGCTTGCGGCCCTCGTGGATCGTGAGCTCGAGGATCCCCTGGCGCAGCTGGCGGACCTTCGCGGGCGAGGTCATCCCGTCCTCGAGCTTCACGCCCTCGCGCAGGCGCCGGAGCTCGGGCTCGCGGACCGGGCCCTTCTCCACCTCGGCGAGGTAGACCTTCGGGACCTCGAAGCTCGGGTGCGTGAGGCGGTGCGCGAGGTCGCCGTCGTCCGTCAGGAGGATGAGGCCGGTCGTGTCGGCGTCGAGCCGCCCGACGGGGTAGAGCCGTGTGCCCGGGGACCGCACGTACTCGACGACGGTCTTGCGGCCGTGGGTGTCCTTCGCGGTCGAGACGACCCCCGCCGGCTTGTGCAGCAGGTAGACGACGCGGTCCGCGCCGCGCTCGAACGCGCGCAGCGTCTTGCCGTCGACGCGGATGTGCTCCTGCCCCGTGACGTCCGTGGCGGGATCGGTCACGACCCGATTGTCGACCTCGACGCGGCCGTCGAAGATGAGCTGCTCGGACGCACGCCGCGAGGCGACGCCGGAGTGCGCGAGGTGTTTGGCGAGCCTCATGGTCGTTGAGCCTCCCAGACGATCGCCGCGGGCAGCCCGGCGACCGGCCCGTCCTGCTCCCCGTAGGTGGGCTCGAGGCAGCGTCCGGCGACCAGGCCGTGCGCCGTGAAAGCCTCGAGGTAGGCACCGACGGGGTGGGCGAACTCCGGGATCTCCACACGCTCGCCGTCCGGGGTGCGGCACCAGGCGCGGGCGCCGAGCACCGCGGTGGCGAAGGGGTGCGGGTTCGAGAGCACGAGGGTGCCGCCGGGCCTGAGCACGCGCGCGAGCTCCCCCACCGCGTCCAAGTCGGGCAGGTGGGAGATCGCGAGGGCGCAGACGACGACGTCGGCGCTGGCGTCCTCGGCGGGCAGCGCGCGGAGGTCGCCCCTGCGGAACTCCGCCCCCGGGACCCGCTCGCGGGCGAAGAGCAGCATCTCCGGGCTCGCGTCGACGCCGATCGTGCGATGCCCGAGCGCCGCGAGGCGCGCGGTGTGGCGGCCCGTCCCGCAGCCCGCGTCGAGCGCCACGCCGGGTGCGAGCGGGGCCAGGAGCGCGTGCACGGTGGGCTCCTCCGCGGCCATGGTCCGGTTGCCCGGGCCGTCGTAGCTCGCCGCCCACGCGGCGTAGCCCGCCGCCGGGTCGAGGGTCGGCAGCGCCCGCGGCGTGGGGTCGGCGCTCGCGAGCAGGGCCCGGATCGCCTCGCGGTGCCACGCGACGTCGCCGGCGTCCTTCGCGCGGAGCAGGGCGAGGCCGTGGAGGCCGATCTGGTGGTCGCTCTCCCGCATGGTCGCCGCACATTGTCACCATGGGTGAGTGGATCCCGCCCTCCTCGAGCGCACGCTGGCCGACGCCGGCCAGCCCGCCTTCCGTGCCAAGCAGGTCTGGGAGTGGGCCGCGCGCGGCGCGAAGGGCTACGACGAGATGTCGAACGTGCCCGCCGCGCTCCGCGCCGAGCTCACCACCAGCGTCCCGTTCTCCTCGCTCGAGCTCGTGCAGGAGGCCTTCTCCGCGGACGGCACCGTCAAGGCGCTCTTCAGGACCCACGACGGTCGCTCCGTCGAGGCGGTGCTCATGCAGTACCGGGACGGGCGCAAGTCGCTCTGCCTCTCCTCGCAGTCCGGCTGCCCGCTGACCTGCACGTTCTGCGCGACGGGGGCGATGAAGTTCGGGCGCAACCTCACCGCGGGCGAGATCCTCGACCAGGCGCTGCACTTCCGCCGCGAGCACGACGTCAACCACGTCGTGTTCATGGGGATGGGCGAGCCGATGATGAACCTGCCGAACGTCCTCGAGACCTGCCGGCGCCTGCCCGCCGTCGGCGTGACGCACCGGCGCACCGCGGTCTCGACCGTCGGCTGGATCCCCGGCATCGACGCGCTCGCCGCCGAGGACATGCCGATCCGCCTCGCGCTCTCGCTCCACGCGGCCGACGAGGAGCTCCGCTCGCAGATCATGCCGGTGAACGACCGGTATCCCCTCTCGGAGGTCCTCGCCGCCTGCGACCGCTTCTACGAGGCGAAGAAGCGGCAGGTCTTCATCGAGTACGTGATGCTCCGCGACGTCAACGACGGCGCCGTCCACGCCCGGCAGCTCGCCGACGTGCTCGACCCCAAGATCTACAAGGTCAACCTCATCCCGTACAACCCGACGGGCATGTACGACGGCTCGCCGCGCGCGGTGATCGAGCGCTTCAAGGCGGTCCTGGAGGAGCACGGCCTGCGCGCGACCGTCCGCATGACCATGGGTCGCGACATCGACGCGGCGTGCGGGCAGCTCGCCGCGAAGGCGGCGGTCGCCGAGACGGCCGAGGACGCCGAGGCGGCTCCCGCCACGTCCTGATGGACGGCGTCCGCCTCGACAAGTGGCTCTGGGCGGCGCGCTTCTACAAGACGCGCGGGGTCGCCGCCGAGAGCGTGAAGGGCGGGTTCGTGCGGTACGGGTCCGAGGAGCAGCGCACGAAGCCCGCGCGGGAGATCGTGGTCGGCGACGTGCTCCGCATCCAGACCGAGCACGGACGCTTCGTGGTGGAGGTCGTGGGGCTCAGCGAGCACCGCCGGCCGTCCGTCGAAGCCGTGCAGCTCTACGTCGAGACGGAGGAGAGCAAGCGCAAGCGCGAGGAGTTCGCGGCGCTCGCGAAGGCGACGGGCGTGCCGATCGGCCAGCCCGGTCCCCGGCCGACGAAGCGCGATCGCCGCCGGTTCGAGGCCACGCCGGGGACCCGCCGCAACCGCGAGTGACCCTCAGCCCGCCGGGTCGGCGCCGACGGGCCCGCCCGCGCGCGCCTCGCCGGCCTTGAGCAGGCGGTCGCGGAGGTCCGCGGTCTCCTCCGGGCTCGGATCCCAGGCGGTGACCTCGGGGAGATCCTGCAGCGAGGCCAGGCCGAAGAGCTTGAGGAAGAGCGGCGTCGTGCGGTAGAGCACCGCGCCGAACTGCGAGCGCCCCGCCTCCTCGATGAGCCCGCGCTCGAGCAGCGTCGAGGACGCGGAGTCCGCCGAGACGCCGCGGATGCGTGTGATCTCCGGGCGCGAGACGGGCTGGAGGTAGGCGACGATCGAGAGGGTCTCGGCCTGCGCCGGGGTCAGCGGCGGCGTTCGCGGCTTGGCCAGCAGCCGTCGGACGCTGTCCTCGGCGTCG
Source organism: Solirubrobacterales bacterium (assembly GCA_025964065.1). Lineage (GTDB taxonomy): Bacteria > Actinomycetota > Thermoleophilia > Solirubrobacterales > Solirubrobacteraceae > Paraconexibacter. The sequence goes on from JAOPZO010000346.1 coordinate 4,300, forward strand.
GGCGCGGTGGCGAAGGTGAGGCCGCCCGCGACCTCCTTCACCTCGATGCCGCGCAGCCCGGGCGCGTAGGCACCGCGGAGCTCGGCGAGCGCGAGGTCCAGCTCCCCCGGCTCGCACTCGAGGGCTTCGAGCAGCTCGGCGCCCGTGACGGGCTCCGGGGCGACGAACAGCAGCGCCTCGAGCCGTCGCGTCAGCTCCGCGCTCACGCGCCGACCCCCGCGAGCTCCCGGATGACCTCCTCGCGCGGCGAGCACGGCGTGATGTGGATCTCGGCGAAGGTGCCGTCCTGGGTCCAGGTCGCCTCCCCCTGCTTGTAGAGCTCGAGGAGGCTGAAGAGGGTGACGGCGACCGTCACGCGGTCCGCGTCCTTCACGGCGTCCGTGAAGGTGCAGGCGCCGCGCTTCAGCAGCGACCGCAGGTGGCTGAGCCGCTCTGCGACCGTGACCCGGTGGATCGTGAGGTGCTCGAGCGCGATCGCCTCGGGCAGGCGCAGCAGGCCGCCGACGGCCTTGCCGAGCTGCGCGGGGTCGTAGACCGCCCGGGCCGTCTCGGCGTCCGGCAGCACGACCTTCTTCAGGAACGCGGGCGGGGCGGCGGCCCGGAAGCGGTAGCCGTGCTCGGCCGCGAGGCGTTCGGCGAGGTGGTCGGCCGCGTGGCGGTAGCGCCGCGCCTCGAGCATGCGGGCGAGCAGCTCCTCGGCGGCCTCCCCCGGCGCGAAGTCCTCGAAGAGCTCCTCCTCCTCGCGGGGAAGCATGAGCCGCGACTTCAGCTCGAGCAGCGCGGCGATGAGGACGAGGAACTCCGTGGCGACGTCGAGGTCGAGCTCCCCGCGCGCCTCGAGCACGTCGAGGTAGGAGATGACGACGTCCGCGAGCTCGACTTCGAGGAGGTCGACCTCCTCGCGCAGGACGAGCGTGAGCAGCAGGTCGAAGGGGCCCGTGAAGACCTCCAGGTCCAGCTCCAGCTCCTCGATGATCGCGGTCACGTCGTGGACGGTAACGACGGGGTCGGTCGGCTCCGGCCCGCGCCGAAGCGGTGAGCTCCGGGTCACCGCCGAGGCCCGGGGGCGATCCGACGCACACCCCCGGAGGGGCGGCGGCGGGACGGAGCCGGGCACCCACCCATGGTCGTCCGGCAACCGGCGGAAGCAAGACCGTTGCTTTCGCCCCGCTCCCGCGTTCCAACGGCATGACCTTCCGCAGAACCACCACCCTCATCGCCCTGGCGGCGGGCGTCGTCGCGGTCCCGGCCGCCGCGCAGGCGGACACGCTCGAGACGCCGGTCGCCGGCGCCGACAACCTCGCCGCGGGCGGCGGCTGGCACGCGTGGAGCGCCGCCCGGCCCGACGGCCGCTTCCGGCTCCAGCTCCGCCGCCCCGACGGCACCGTCCTCACCCCGGACATCCCGCCCTTCGGCGCGCCCGTCGATCCCGCGATCGGCACCCGCGGAGGCGCCGACGGCATCAACACGCCCGCGTCGCGCCGCATCTCCGCCGTCTACTCGCGCTGCGCGGGCACCTCCGCGCTCGCGGGCTGCGACGTCCACGCGCTGAACCTCACGACGCTCGAGGAGGCGCGCGTCCCGGCGCTCGCCACGCGCACGTACTCCGAGACGGTGCCGAGCCTCAACGGCGGCCGCTGGTCCTTCGTCCGCCGCGGCGGCGGCCCCCGCAAGGGCACCTACCACTACTCCGACCGCAGCGGGGAGCTCCTGCGCCTGAGCCCGACCATCGCCCGCGACACCGCGACGAGCCAGAGCCGCATGGCGTTCACGTACGACTCCAGCCGCGGCTTCGGCATCCAGGTTCGCCGGTCCTCCGGCGAGGGGACGGCGCTCGTCCCCGCCGCGGGCCTCGAGCGGGAGCCGCTCTCGCCGCAGATCACGCGGTACCGCGTGGGCTGGCTCATCGCCGGGCCCGACGCCACCCACGTGTTCCAGACGACCCGCTTCGCCGGCTCGGGCGGCCCGTACGGCGCAACGGTGCAGGAGGCGCCACGCACCCTCCCCGCCCCGACCTCCTCGGCCGCGGGGAACGCCTCGGCGCTCTTCGACCGCTACATCGCGCCGGACGGGATCCGCCGGATCGACCCCGCGATCCGCTAGGCGCTCAGCGCGCGCGGGCGCCGACGCCCATGGCCTCGCGGACGTCCGCCAGGACCGGGCGGGCGAGCGCCCGCGCCCTCTCGGCGCCGGCCTCGAGGATCGCCTCGAGGCCGGCCTCGTCCGCCCGGAGCTCCGCGTAGCGCTCGCGGACCGGCGCGAGCATCGTCGTGATCGCCTCGGCCGCCGCGAGCTTCAGGTCGCCGTAGCCCCGCGCGCCCTCGAGCGAGGCGATGACCTCGTCGGGCGAGACGCCCCGGGCGACCGCGGTGAGGTCGATGAGGTTCGTCACCCCCGGCTTGCCCTTGGGGTCGCGGCGGATCGTGAACGGGTCCTCCGCGTCGGTGACCGCCCGCCTGACCTTCTTCTCGATCGCCTTGGGCTCGTCGAGGACGTAGACGGTCCCCTCGACGGAGCCGCCCGTCGTCGACATCTTCCGGGTCGGCTCCTGCAGGTCCATGATCCGCGCGCCGACGGTCGGGATGCGGTGCTCGGGCACGACGAGGATGTCCTCGCCGAAGCGCGCGTTGAAGCGCCGCGCGACGTCGCGCATGAGCTCGAGGTGCTCGCGCTGGTCCTCCCCCACCGGCACCTCGTCGGCGCGGTAGAGCAGCACGTCCGCGGCCTGCAGGACCGGATAGAAGAGCAGGCCGGCGGAGACGAGCTCGCGCTGGGCGGCCGACTTGTCGCGGAACTGGTGCATCCGGTTGAGCTCCCCGACCGCGGTGACGCTCGTCAGCAGCCAGCTGAGCTCCGCGTGCTCGGTCACGTCGCCCTGGCGGAAGAGGACGCAGCGCTCGGGGTCGAGCCCCGCGGCGATGAGGGTCGCGGTGGTGTCGAGCACGCGCTCGCGGAGCTGCGCGGGCTCGTACGGGACGGTCACCGCGTGCAGGTCGACGATGCAGTAGATCGCCGGGTCCCCACGGTCCTGCCCCTCGACGTACTGCCGGATCGCCCCGACGTAGTTGCCCAGGTGCTTGGTGCCCGTGGGCTGGATGCCGCTGAAGATCCTCATCGCTGCCGCAAGCTAGCGGGCGGCGGCGATGAGGACCGCTTCCGCCTAGAGCGGCTGGCGGATGACCGGGCGCTTCGCGGCGCCGGCCTCGTCGAGCCGGCGGACCGGCGTCGTGTACGGCGCGTTCTGCGCGATCGACGGGTCGTCGGCGGCCTCGATGAGGATCGCGGCCATCGACTCCGCGAAGGCGTCGAGCGTCTCCTTCGTCTCGGTCTCCGTGGGCTCCATCAGGAGCGCCTCGTCGACCAGGAGCGGGAAGTACACCGTCGGCGGGTGGTAGCCGTGGTCGAGGAGCCGCTTCGCGAGGTCCAGCGTGCGGATGCCGAGCTCCTTCTTCATCGGCGCGCCGCTCAGGACGAACTCGTGCATGCAGAGCTCGCCGAACGCGAGCGGGATGCGGTTCTCCGTGTCGAGCTCGCGGAGCCTCGCCAGGAGGTAGTTCGCGTTGAGCACCGCCGTCTCCGAGGCGTCCTTGAGCCCCTCCGCCCCGAGCGAGCAGATGTAGGCGTAGGAGCGCACGAACACACCGTAGTTGCCCTGGAAGCCGCGGAGGCGGCCGACGGACTGCGGGAGGTCGTGGTCGAGGTCGTAGGTGCCGTCGTCGTTCCTGCGCACGACGGGCTTCGGCAGGAACGGCGCGAGCCGGTCGGAGACCGCGATCGGGCCGGCGCCCGGGCCGCCGCCGCCGTGGGGCTGCGTGAACGACTTGTGCAGGTTGTAGTGGACGATGTCGAAGCCCATGTCGCCCGGGCGCGAGATGCCCATGACCGCGTTGAGGTTCGCCCCGTCGTAGTACAGCGTGCCGCCGACGTCGTGGACGATCTTCGCGATCTCCTCGATGTTCGGGTCGAAGATCCCCAGCGTGTTGGGGTTCGTGAGCATGAGGCAGGCGACCTGGTCGTCGGCCTTCGCGCGCAGGTCGTCGACGTCGACGCCGCCCTGGTCGTTCGTGGCGACCCGGACGACCTCGAAGCCGGCCATGGTCACCGTCGCCGGGTTCGTGCCGTGCGCGGTGTCGGGCGTGAGGACCTTCACGCGCCGCTCGCCGCGGGACTCGTGGTAGGCACGGGTCAGCAGCACGCCGAGCAGCTCGCCGTGGGAGCCCGCGGAGGGCTGCAGCGAGACGTGCGGCAGGCCGGCGACCTCGCCGAGCGCGTGCTCGAGGTTGTGCATCAGCTCGAGCGCGCCCTGGGCGTGCTCCGGGCGCTGCATCGGGTGCAGGCGGGCGTGGCCCGGGAGCGCGGCGACCCGCTCGTGCAGGCGCGGGTTGTGCTTCATCGTGCACGAGCCGAGCGGGTAGAAGCCCGAGTCGAGGTCGTAGTTGCGCTTGGAGACGCGCACGTAGTGGCGAACGAGCTCGGGCTCGCTCACCTCGGGCAGGCGCGCCGGGCTCTTGCGGCGGAAGCCCTCGGGAATGAGTCCCTCGACGACCGGGACATCCATGTCGGGGCACTGGAAGGCGCGGCGGCCCGGGGCGCCCTTCTCGAAGATCGTCGTCGCGTGGTCGCGCTGCAGCGGGCTCTCGTGCGTGGGCCCGGCGGGGACGTCCTGGTGCAGCGGCTCGTGCTCGATGCCCGGGTCGCCGTGCTGGCGGTTCTCGTTCAGGAGGCTCATGCGGCCACCTCCTGCCCGGTCCCGGTTCGCTGCTCGGAGACCGCGGCGCCGAGGACCTCGGCCAGCTTGTCGATGTGCGCCTTCGTGCGCTGCTCCGTGAGCGCGACGAGCAGGCCGCCGTCCGGGAGCGCCAGGCCGGGGTTGACGCCCTGCTCCTGGCAGCGGGCGATGACGGCGTCCACGTCGCGAACCTCGAGTCGCAGAGCGAACTCGCGCACGACGGGCTGGTCGTGGAGCTTCTCGACGCCGTCGAGTGCCGCGAGCGTCTCGCGGGCGTAGTGCGTGCGCTGCACGAGCAGCTCGCCGAGCTCGACGAAGCCCTCCTTGCCGAGCCAGCTCAGGTAGACGACGCCGCCGAGCGCGTTGAGCGCCTGCGACGTGCAGATGTTCGACGTGGCCTTCTCGCGGCGGATGTGCTGCTCGCGCGTCTGGAGCGTGAGCACGAAGCCGCGGCGTCCGTCGACGTCGGTCGTCTCGCCGGCGATGCGGCCCGGCATGCGGCGCAGGTACGCCTCCGTCGCGGCGAAGAAGCCGAACGACGGGCCCCCGAAGTCGAGCCGCTGGCCCAGGGACTGGCCCTCGCCGACCGCGACGTCGACGCCGCACTCGCCGGGAGGGGCGAGCACGCCGAGCGTGATCGGGTCGACCTGGGCGACGACGACGGCCGGGGAGTTCTTCGCGGCGGCGGAGAGGGCGCTCGCGTCCTCCACCGCGCCGAGGAAGTTCGGCTGGGCGAAGAAGACGGCGCTCGTGTCGTCGTCGATGGCGGCGGCCCAGGCGTCCGGGTCGGTCACGCCGTCCTGGAGCGGGACCTCGACGACCTCGATGTCGTAGCCGTGCGCGTAGGTGCGCAGCGTCTCGAGCGAGTGCGGGTGGAGGCCGGCGCTCGCGACGAACTTGCCCTTCCCGTTCGTGAGCTTCGCGAGGTAGCCCGCGGCCGCGACGGCGCTCGGGCCCTCGTAGACGGAGGCGTTCGAGACGGCGAGCCCGGTGAGCTCGGAGATCGCCGTCTGGTACTCGAACATGCACTGCAGGCCGCCCTGGGAGATCTCGGGCTGGTACGGCGTGTAGGGCGTGAGGAACTCCGAGCGCGACATGAGCATGTCGATCACGGCGGGGACGTAGTGGTCGTACATCCCGGCCCCCAGGAACGTCAGCTCGTCCTCGGCGCTCGTGTTCTTCGCCGCGAGGTCGCGCAGGTGCGCGTAGACGTCCTGCTCGCTCCTGCCCCCGGGGAGGTCCAGCCGCTCGCGCAGGCGGACCCCTTCGGGGATCTGGCGGTCGAAGATCTCCTCGAGGGAGGAGACCCCGATCGTCTCGAGCATCGCGGCCAGATCGGCCTCGGTCGTCGTCGTGTAGCGGCTCACGACGTGAGCGTAGCCACGTACTCCGACTGGCCCATGAGCCCGTCGCGTTCGGAGGGATCGCTCATCCTGATCTTCACGAGCCACCCCGAGCCGTAGGCGTCCTCGTTGATCGTCTCGGGATTGTCGGACAGCCCCGTGTTGACCTCGACGATCTCCCCCGAGAGCGGCGCGACGACGTCCGAGACGGCCTTGACGGACTCGACCTCGGCGTACGGCTCGTCCTTCGTGATGTTCTTGCCGACCTCCGGCGGGTCGAAGAACACGACCTCGCCCAGGGCGTCCTGGGCGTACCAGGTGACCCCGAGCGTCGCGACGTCGCCGTCGATCCGCGCCCAGTCGTGCTCGGGGTGGTAGAGCAGGTCCTCGGGGTAGCTCGCGTCGGCCATCAGGGGGTCTCCTTGGAGTACAGGGGCTTGGTGTGGACCTCGGCCGGGCGGGTCTTGCCGCGGACGTCGATCTCGAACGGGGTACCCGGCGTCGCCTTCTCGGCCGGCACGTAGGCCATCCCGATCCCGACGCCGAGGGAGGGACCCATGGTCCCGGAGGTGACCTCGCCGCCGCCCACGACGGGGTTGCCCTGGCGGGCCAGGCCGCCGGCGGTCATGACGAAGGGGACGAGCTTCTCCTGCGGCCCGGCCTCGCGCACCGCGCGGACGGCCTCGGCGCCGATGAAGCCCGTGTCCTCCTTGCAGGCCCAGCCCAGGCCGGCCTCGATGGGCCCGCGGGACTCCATGAGGTCGTTGCCGTAGAGGTGGAAGCAGACCTCGAGGCGCAGCGTGTCGCGCGCGGCCAGGCCGATGGGCTTCGCGCCGCGGCGCATGAGCTCGTCCCAGATCACGCCGGCGTCCTCGGGCCGGGTGAGGAGCTCGACGCCGTCCTCGCCGGTGTAGCCCGTGCCGCAGACCAGCACCTCGCGGCCCAGGACGAGCCGGGGCTCGGCCTTGAACTTCGCCGGCAGCGGGCGGTCGCTCATGACCTGCACGGTCTCCCGCGCGAGGGGGCCCTGGACGGCGAGCATCGCGTGGTCCTGCGCGCGGTCGGTGACCTCGCAGTCGAAGCGCTCGGCCTGCTGCTGCAGCCAGGCGAGGTCCTTCGGGTGGTTGGCGGCGTTCGTGACCGTCAGGTAGCGCTCGGGGCCGAGGCGGTAGGTGAAGAGGTCGTCGAGGACGCCCCCGTCCTCCTTGCAGAGCAGGGAGTACTGCGCGCCGCCGACGGCGATCCTCGAGACGTCGTTGGAGAGCACCCGCTGGAGGAAGTCGAGCGCGCCGGGGCCCGTCGTCTCGACCTCGCCCATGTGCGAGACGTCGAAGACGCCGACGCTCTCGCGAACGGTCCGGTGCTCCTCCAGGACCCCCGTGTACTGCACGGGCATCTCCCAGCCCGCGAACGGGACGACCTTCGCCCCGGCCGCGACGTGGCGGTCGTGGAGCGGGGTGCGGAGCAAGGGGTCGGCCATGAGGGCGGGGACGCTACCAACCGACCTGGCGGACCCCCGTCCTGCGACCGGCCGCCGCGCTTCCTTCTACCCTGCGCGGATGACCAGGCGTCTGCTCGTCCTCCCCGTCGTCGCCGCGGCCGCGCTCGGCGCCGCCGTGCTGCCGGCGACCGCCGCGACCTCCATCTCGGTCAAGGACGACGTCTTCTCCCCCAAGACGAGGACGGTCACGAAGAACACGACGGTCACGTGGCGCTGGACCGGGAAGGCGCCGCACAACGTCACCGTCGTGAAGGCCCCGGTGAAGTTCCGCTCGACGACGAAGACGTCCGGGACCTACAAGAAGAAGATGACCCGCACCGTGACGTACAGGCTCACCTGCACGATCCACCCGGGCATGGACATGACGCTGCGGGTCAAGTAGCCCTTGCTCCGCGCGTTCGGCACCGTCCTCGTCGCCGGAGCGCTGCTCGCCGCGGGCTGTGGCGGGAGCGACGGTGGCTCCTCCACCTCGGCGGCGCCCGCGCCCCGCGGCCCCGAGGACGCCCGCCTGCGCGCGCAACTGCGCGACGCGACCTCGGTGGCTCCCGGCACGTTCCCGGCCACGCAGGGCCGCACGCTGCAGGAGGTCGCCGACACGATCACGGCCACCGGCCCGCAGCTCGCGTTCGCGAGCTCCGTCCTCACCACGGGCGAGCACGAGCGCCTGGCCTTCGGGCTGCTCGACGAGGACCGCTTCCTCTACGCGCCCACCGCGATCTACCTGGCGAAGTCCGGCGGGAGGGCCAGGGCGCTCGGGCCCTACCCGGCGCCCGCCGACCTGCTGGTGACCGACGCGCCGTTCCGCTCCGAGACGGCCGCGAGCGAGGAGTCGCCGTTCGCCGCGGTCTACGCCACCACGGTCCCCTTCGCCGAACCCGGCACGTACGACGTGCTCGCGGTCTCGAAGGTCCAGGGGCAGGACGTCGCCGCGGGCGGCCAGGTGAAGGTCGTCACGACCGCCCAGGACCGCATCCCGGACGTCGGGGAGCCCGCGCCCGCCGTCGCGACCGACACGGTGCAGTCCGCGGGCGGCGACGTCGAGTCGATCGACACCCGCCGGCCCGTCGGGACCATGCACGACGCCTCGTTCGACGACGTGCTCGGGAAGAAGCCGGCGCTCCTGCTCTTCGCCACCCCGCAGCTCTGCCAGTCGCGGGTGTGCGGCCCGGTCGTGGACATCGCCGAGCAGCTCAAGCGCACCTACGGCGAGCGCGTGCAGTTCATCCACCAGGAGGTCTTCGTCGACAACGAGGTGCGCAAGGGGCTCCGCGCGCCGTTGCGTGCCTTCAAGCTCCAGACGGAGCCGTGGCTCTTCGCGGTGGACGCGAAGGGCCGGATCACGCAGCGGCTCGAGGGCTCCTTCGGCTTCGACGCCATGGAGCTCGCCATCAAGAGCGCGCTGCGGTAGGCCGGGCCCGGCCGTGCGCCGGGCCCTCGTGCCGCGGTCCTGCGGCGAGCTAGCGCAGGAAGGGCGGGATGTCGATGTCGTCGTCGCTGATCTCCAGCGACGAGCGCTCGACGCGCGGGGAGCGGTCCCGGGTGGAGCGGTCCGCCGTGCGGCGGGTCTCCTCGCGGGCGTTGCGGGGGCGGGCGCGCCCGTGGTCGAAGCCCGTGGCGATGACGGTCACGCGGACGTCGTCGCCCATGGACTCGTCGATGACCGAGCCGAAGATGATGTTCGCGTTCGGATCCGTGGCGCCCTGGACGATCTCGGCGGCCTCGTTGACCTCGAAGAGCCCGAGGTCGCGGCCACCCGTGATGTTCAGGAGCACGCCCGTGGCGCCCTCGACGGACTCCTCGAGCAGCGGGGAGGAGATCGCGGCCTTCGCGGCGTCCGCGGCGCGGTTCTCGCCGTTGGAGGTGCCGATGCCCATGAGGGCGGAGCCGGCGTCGGACATGATCGTCCGGACGTCGGCGAAGTCGAGGTTGATCAGGCCCGGGATCGTGATGAGGTCCGTGATGCCCTGGACGCCCTGGCGCAGGACGTTGTCGGCCTCGCGGAACGCCTCGAGGATCGTGGTGCGCCGCTCGACGATCGCCAGAAGCTTCTCGTTCGGGATCACGATGAGCGTGTCGACGACCTCGCGGAGGCGCTGGATGCCCTCGTCGGCCTGCCGCATGCGCTGCGTGCCCTCGAACTCGAACGGCTTCGTGACGACGCCGACGGTGAGCGCACCGATCTCGTTCTTCGCGATCTCCGCGATGACCGGGGCCGCGCCCGTGCCGGTGCCGCCGCCCTCGCCCGCGGTGACGAAGACCATGTCGGCGCCCTTCAGCGCCTCCTTGATGTCGTCACGCGACTCGGCCGCCGCGCCGAAGCCCGTCTCCGGGTTCGCACCGGCGCCGAGCCCCTTCGTCAGGTCGTGCCCGATGTTGAGCTTGATGTCGGCGTCGCACATCTGCAGCGCCTGGGCGTCGGTGTTCGCGGCGATGAACTCGACCCCGCGCAGCCCGGCGTCGACCATCCGGTTGACGGCGTTGGTGCCACCGCCGCCGACTCCGACGACTTTGATGACTGCGAGGTAGCTTCCGCTGGATTCCATGAGTGCTTGAGCGTTCCGTCCTACCCTCGACCTACGGTCGAGAGTTTTGTGCAGGGGTCAACCCCGGGCGGACGCACGGTACGCGCGGGTCTCCTGGCGTGTCAACGCGAAGTCTAGTCCGCAACGGTCCTTGCAGTCCCGAGAAGCCTCGAGCCGTGCCTGAGGGATGGGGCTGCCGCGACCGTCAACCGCTGGTCGAGGGTTGTCCCTGCTGGGTCGAGGCCTGCTCGAGCCCCGCGGCCGCCGGGTGCTCGGGGACGCGGACGTCGATGGAAGTCGCGCCCTTGGCTTCGCTGCTGGCGAGGACGGCGGTCAGCGAGGCCCACTTCGCGGCCAGGCGGCTGCCCGAGCCGAAGTGCACGGCGGGGCCGTTCGCGAGGTGGACCGTGAGCCCGCGGGGCCCGCGGAAGGCGGTGGTGACCTTCGCGCGCAGCGGCGCCGGCGCCTGCGCGAGCAGGCCGATCGTCGTCAGCGTGCGCGGGTCCGTGATGCGGTCGCCGACCGGCGGGAGCTTCAGCTTGAGCTCCGCGGTGCCGGGCGCGGTCGCGCCGACGAGGACCGTGCCGTCGGCGGCGACGGGGACGCTGCCCTGCGGCGTGACGACGGTCGCGACCGGGGTGTGCTGGACGACCCGGACCCGCAGGCCGTGCGGGAGGTCCCGCTCGGCGGTGACCGCTCTCACGACGGGGTAGGGCGCGACGGCGGCGGCGAGGACCTCGGGGCGGACGTGCAGGGTCGTCATGTCCCGGCCCGCGGTCTGGAGGGCGCTCCGGATGGCGTCCTGCTGCGGCCCGGCGGCGCCCGTGACCTCGACCTCGCGGACCGCGACGAGCCCGGAGTCGCGCAGCGCGAGCCAGCCGCCTGCCAGGAGGCCCGCGAGGACGGCGAGCGCGGCGAGCAGCCGGAGCTTCGGCTTCAGGGCGATCGTCGGGCGGACGGGGGCGCGACGGACGGGGAAGCTCGGGGCGTGCATCTGCTCGGGGCGTTCGACGTCCCGGCGCCCGCTCCTCCCCGCCTCAGGCGGCGACGAGCGAACGGCCGAGGGCGTCGACGTCGCCTGCGCCCAGCACGAGGACGAGGTCCTCGGGCTCCAGGCGCGACGGGAGCACCCGCAGGACGTCGGCGAAGCGCGGCAGCCAGAGGACGCCATGGCCCGGCCGGG
>JAOPZO010000366.1 GCA_025964065.1 Solirubrobacterales bacterium
CGACCTCGACGCTCCGCCCCTCGAGCTCCGGCACGTCCGCCGCGGCGCCCACCGCGACCCAGCCCGCCTGCGCCGCCACGGCGCTCATCGGGTCGCCTCCGCGAGCGCGACGAGGTCCAGCTCGGCGTCCGAGTCGAGCTCCGCGAACTGGCGCGGCACCATGGGCTCGTAGCGCTCGAGCCACGGGTCCGGGTCGCAGGCGGCCTTCGCGATCGCGTAGCGCTCGAGGAGCGCGGCCGTGCGCGACGGCTCGAGCACCGCCTCCTGCACCGCCTCCAGGCCGACGCGCTCCAGGTAGCCGTAGGTCCGCTCGAGGTGGTCCCCCTCCTCCCGGTAGTGCTGCAGGAAGGCGAGCGCGACGCGCTTGGCCTCCCCCTCGTCGGGCAGCGTCGCGAGCAGGTCGCCCTTGCGGACGCTCGCCCCCGCCGCCCCGCCGACGTAGACCTCCCAGCCGCCCTCGACCGCCACCAGGCCGATGTCCTTGACGTACGCCTCGGCGCAGTTGCGCGGGCAGCCCGTGACCGCCGCCTTCACCTTGTGCGGCGTGTGAAGCCCCTCCATCGCGCGCTCGAGGTCGATGCCGACCGTGATCGCGTCGCCGAGGCCGAAGCGGCAGTGCTGCGTGCCGACGCACGTCTTCACGGTCCGGACGGACTTCGCGTACGCGTAGCCCGACGGCATCCCGAGGTCCTCCCACACGGCCGGGAGCTGCTCCTTCGTCACCCCGAGGAGGTCGATCCGCTGGCCGCCCGTGATCTTGATCATCGGCAGCTCGTACTTGTCGGCCACGTCGGCGAAGCGCCGTAGCTCGTCCGCGGTGACGACTCCGCCGCGGAGGCGCGGGACCACGGAGAACGTCCCGTCGCTCTGGATGTTCGCGTGGACGCGGTCGTTGATGAACTTCGCGTGGCGCTCCTGGCGGAACCGGCCGGCCTGGCGCTCCTCGACGAGATACGAGAGCCCCGGCTTGCAGGCGCCGCACTTGCGCCCGGCACCGCACGCGGCCCCGAGCTCGGAGACCGACGTGATGCCCTGGTCACGGACGATCCCGGAGAGCTCCTCGCGGGTCTGGCGCTCGCAGGGGCAGAGGTACGCGGGCTCCTCCGCGGCGCCCGCGCGCTCCAGCGCGAGCAGCTCGGAGACGACGGGCTTGCAGGAGCCGCAGCCCGCGCCGGCCCGCGTGACGTTCACGACCTCCTGGGTGGAGCCGAGCCCCTGCTCCCGGATCGCGCCCACGATCGCGCCCTTGCAGACGCCGTTGCAGTTGCAGACCTGGGCGGCGTCGGGCAGCTCGGCCGCGGTCGCACGGGATGCCTCGGCGAGCAGGGCGAGGCCGTCGTCGGTGACGCGGCGGGCGCGCACCGCGTCCATGAGGAGCTCGGCGCCGCGGACGTCCCCGAGGAGGACGGCGCCGAGCACGGTGCCGTCCGCGGCGAGCACGAGCTTGCGGTAGGTGCCGGCGGCGGCGTCGGCCGCGAGGACCTCGCGCTCGCCTTCCGCGGCGCCCGCGGTGACGAGGTCCACCCCCATGACCTTGAGCTTCGAGGTCGGGACGGAGCCCTCGTAGCTCGCCGTGCCGCCCGTGAGCACCTCGGCGGCGACCGCGGCCTGGTCCCGGATCGGCGCGACGATCCCGTGGACGGTCCCGCGGTGCTGCGCGCACTCCCCCACGGCGAGCACGCGCGGGTCGGAGGTCGTGAGCGCGTCGTCGACGACGATGCCGCGGTCCACGTCGAGTCCGAGCGCGCGGGCCAGCTCGACCTGCGGGCGGATGCCGACCGCGACGACGACGAGCTCGCACGCGAGCGCGGTGCCATCCGCGAAGTGCAGGCCGGCGACGCGCCCGTCGGCGCCGGCGACGATCTCCTGGGTCGCGTGCTCGAGCCGGACGTCGACGCCGAGGCCCTCCATCGCGGGAACGAGCATCGCCGCGGCGGGCGCGTCGAGCTGGCGCTCCATGAGCCGGTCGACGAGGTGCACGACGGAGGTCGCGCAGCCCCGCTGCGCCAGGGCGTGGGCGGCCTCCAGGCCGAGCAGCCCGCCGCCGATGACGGCGGCGCGGCCGATGCCCTCGGCGCCCGCGACCATGGCCGCGCAGTCCGCCGGGTCGCGGAACACGACGACCCCGTCGTGGCCGCGGCCCGGGATGGGCGGGACGAACGCGTCCGAGCCCGTGCAGAGCACGATGCGGTCGGCGTGGCGGACGCTCCCGTTCGAGAGCGCGACCGTCCCCGCCGCGAGGTCGGCTCCGACGACGCGGACGCCGGTGAGGACCGTGACCTGCCGGTCCTCGTACCAGGAGTCCGGCCGCAGGCGGAGGTCCGCGACGCTCGCGCCGTCCTCGAGCAGCCTGCCGAGGCGGACGCGGTCGTAGGGCTTGTGGTCCTCGGCGCAGACGAGCGTCAGCGCCACGTGCGGGTCGCGGTCGCGGACGGCCTCGCAGACCGCCTGCCCCGCGATGCCGCCACCCACCACGAGGATGCCGTGCGTCGAGAACATGGCCTAGACCCCCGCCGTCGCCAGGGACGGGACGCGGGCGCCGGCCGGGGCCTTCCGGAGGTAGAAGACCCAGGTCACCAGCGCCAGGACGCCGTAGGAGCCGAGGAAGACCCAGAGCGCCGGGACCGACCAGTCGGCCTGCGCGGCGGCGACGGCGACCTTCTCGGCCGGGGTCGCGGCGGCCTTCACCGCGGCGGCGACGTCGAGCGAGGCCTGGCGGAAGGCGACCTGGATGAGGAAGCCGCCGAAGGCGCCGATGGCCCCGGCGATGCCGATGACCGCCGCCGCGCGGCGCTTGAAGGCGATCGGGTCGCCGCCCTCGCGCCGGCCGAGCTCGGCGAAGATCGCCGGGATCATCCGGTAGGTCGAGCCGTTGCCCATGCCGGCCAGGACGAAGATCGCCATGTAGGAGGCGAAGAAGAGGCCGAAGGAGCGATCCTGCACCCCGACGATCGCGAGGCCGGTGAAGGCGCCCATCCCGACGAAGCAGGCCAGCGTGACGCGGGCGCCGCCGACGCGGTCGGAGAGCCAGCCGCCGAACGGGCGCGCGACCGAGCCGAGGAGCGCGCCCACGAAGCCGAGGCCCGCGAGGTACGTCGCGATGAACGTGTGCTGGGCGAGGAACTCCGGGAAGGTGTTCTTGATGACGAGCGGCAGCGCGAACGAGTAGCCGATGAAGGAGCCGAACGTCCCGATGTAGAGGACGGACATGATCCAGGTCTGGCCGTGCCCGAGCGCCTTCGTGTAGGAGCTCGTGTCCGCCTTCGCCTGCGTCAGCGAGTCCATCTTCCACCAGGCGCAGACGGCGGCGAGCACGATGAACGGCATCCACACGAGGCCCGCGTAGGCGAGGTTCACGTCGTGGACGGGGAGCTTCACGGCCGCCGACGGGACGCCGAGGATGATCACGAGCGGGACCATGAGCTGGGCGATCGCCACGCCGAGGTTGCCGCCCGCGGCGTTCAGGCCGAGCGCCAGGCCCTTCTTCCCCTCGGGGTAGAAGAACGAGATGTTCGCCATCGAGGAGGAGAAGTTGCCGCCGCCGAAGCCGGCCGTGGCCGCGCAGGCGAGCAGCACCCAGAACTGCGTGTCGGCCGACATCCCGGCGAGCCAGCCGCTCGGGACGATGGTCGCGAGCAGCGTGCACGGGATCAGCAGGAGCGAGGCGGAGATCGTCGTCCAGGCGCGGCCGCCGAAGCGCGGCACCGCGAACGTGTACGGGATGCGCAGGAAGGAGCCGACGAGGTTCGGGACCGCGGTGAGCCAGAAGAGCTGGGAGAGCGTGAGCGTGATCCCGGCGTTGCCGAGGTTCAGGACGACGATGGTCCAGAGGACCCAGATCGAGAAGCCGATGTTCTCCGCGAGGATGGAGAACACGAGGTTCCTCCGGGCGACGGCCCTGCCGGTCCTCGCCCAGAACGTGGGGTCCTCCGGCTCCCAGTGGTCGATCCAGCGGCCTCGTGCCGACGGGGTGCGGACGCCGTCCTGGGCGGCCGGAGGGGCGGTCATCGTGCTCATGGGTCCAGCTTGGAGCGCCGCCGGAGCCCCCTCTACGACACTCGGTCGAAAGGTCCCGGCGACTTCACTCCATCGGGTCGAACGTGAACCGGTCGGTTCGAGAACTACGCTCGGGACATGCCGCGCCCCCGGGCCCATCTCGACGCCGCCGCCCTCGCCGACGCCTTCGCCGCGGACGGCCTCCACGGCACCTCCTCCGGGGCGCTCGCGTCGGCGCTCGGGGTCGCGAAGCCGACCCTGTACGTCCACGGCACCTCCAAGGACGCGCTGTTCCTGCGGGCGGTCGAGGCGGAGGTCGAGCGCGTGCTCGACCGGCTGCACGCGGCGGAGGCCGCGACGGTCGGCCGCCCCGCGCGCGA
>JAOPZO010000373.1 GCA_025964065.1 Solirubrobacterales bacterium
TCGGATCGGAGCGCCTCCCGCGCGGCCGCGGCCGGGTCCTCCGCGGGGACGCCGAAGTACGCGCCGCAGCCCAGCGCGCGGTCGTAGGCCGACCAGCTCGCGCCCGCCGGGAGCTCCTTCTCGAGCCGGTCGAACGAGCCGAGCCGCCCGCCGAGGTTGTCCAGGAAGTGCACGAGGGTCGCCTCGCGGGTGCACGGCACCACGGGGGAGCCGTGCTCGAGCGAGCCGTGGTGGCTCAGGACGATGTGGAGCACCGCCTCGGCCGTGGCGGGCGGGAAGCCCGGCATGTCCTCGATGAGCCGGCGCACCCGGTAGTACCCGAGCGGGATGTGGCCCTGGAGGCGGCCCGTGGCGGTCATCTCGATGCGCAGCGGGTCCCGCGTGTACTCCTCGAGCTTGCCGACGTCGTGGAGCAGCGCGCCGGTGATCGCGACGTCCCGGTCGATCCCCGGGAACGTCTGGGCGATCGCCGCGACGCCCTGCGCCACGGAGAGCGCGTGCTCGAGCAGCCCGTGGACGTAGGCCTGGTGGTAGTGCTTCGCGGCCGGTGCGGTGCGAAAGGCCTCCCACGTCTCGGTCCCGGGCGCGAGCACGGCGTCGAGCAGCCCGCGCAGGTGGCGGTCCTCGATCGTCGCGAGCAGCTCGCGGAGGTCGCCCTCCATCTGCGCGGCGGGCCGCGGCGGGCCCGGGCAGAGGTCGGCGAGCTCGAAGGTCCCCTCGGGCGCGGGCCGCAGCGCGCGGATCGTGACCTGGGCGCCGTACTTCGGGTGCACGTCGTGGCGGCCGATGACGCGGATGGCCGCGCCCGCGCGGCACACGGAGCGCACCTGCTCGACGCCGTCCCAGACCATCGCGGTCAGGGAGCCGCTCCGGTCCGCGAAGGTGATGCGGAGGAACTCCGCGCCGTCGCGCTTCGTGCGCACGTCGACCTCGCGCACGAGGAGGACCTGGTCGAGGTCCTGGCCGTCGGTGAGGTCGCGCACGAGCACGTTGGGAACCGTAGGGTCGGCGTCGGACGGCGTTGGAAGCAGGACCACGTCCCGTGGGTCGTCGGTGCTCCCCCGTGCCTGACACCGCGCGGTTCCCGCGCAGTGCGCGCGAGGTCCTGCGCGAACGGGCTAGGAGACGCGCGGACGGCGCTCGACGTGACCGACCACGTGGGCGGCGGCCGGGTGCGGCGCGGTGATGCGGCGGCCCGGGTCGAGCGGGCCCGCGTCGGCGACGCGCACGTGCGCCGACCAGCCGAAGCCCTGCCCCGCGAGCATCCGCTCCGCCCGGCGGGCGGCGTCCCGCAGGCCGAGGCCGGCGACGGAGATGCAGACCTCGCCCGGGAGCGACGGGAGCCGCTCCGCGCCCAGGAGCCCCGCGACCGCATCGACGAGCGACTCGGCCCGCGGGCCCGGGGTCACGATCTCGAGGCGAACGGGGAAGCGGCGGATCATCGACCCGGGTCCTACCCGGGGACGGGTGGCGGGATCCACTCCTGCGGTCAGCCCGCCGACAGGCGGGGCGGCGGCAACGCGGGCGCCCGGCCGCGGAAAGGCGGATCCGGTGGTGGGGCGCCGCACCTTCGCCTCTCGCGACGCCCAGCTCGATCGCCCACCCCACCCGATCCGTCAACCACCCTGACCGTCTTGGTAGCGTCCGCGCCATGACCTCGAGCCAGCGCTGGACGCTCACCGCCGTCTGCGTCGCGACCTTCATGCTCCTGCTCGACATCACCGTGGTGAACGTCGCGCTCCCGGCGATCTCGGCGGACCTCGACACGGAGTTCTCCGACCTGCAGTGGGTCGTCGATGCCTACGCGCTGAGCCTCGCGGCGCTCCTGCTCACCGCGGGCTCGCTCGCGGACGTCCTCGGCCGGCGCCTCGTCTTCGTCGCGGGCCTCGCGCTCTTCACGCTCGCCTCGCTCTTCTGCGGCCTCGCCGGCAGCCCGCTCGTGCTCGAGCTCGCCCGTGCGCTGCAGGGCATCGGCGCCGCGGGGATGTTCGCGACCGGCCTCGCGCTGCTCGCGGCGAACTTCCAGGGGCGCCAGCGCGGCACCGCGTTCGGGGTGTGGGGCGCCGTGACGGGTGCGGCGGTCGCCGTCGGCCCGCTCGTCGGGGGCGTGCTCGTCGAGCACGTCAGCTGGGAGTCGATCTTCTTCCTGAACCTCCCGATCGGCGTCGCGACGATCGCGCTCGCGCTGACGCAGGTCGAGGAGTCCAAGGGCCGGGCGCAGCCCGTCGACGTCCTGGGCGTCGCGACGTTCTCGGGCTCGCTCTTCTTCGGGATCTTCGCCCTCGTGCGCGGGAACCCGGAGGGCTGGGGGAGCCCGCTCATCGTCGGCTTCCTCGCGGCGAGCGTCGTCCTGATGGCGGTCTTCCTCGCGCACGAGCGCCGGACCGCCGCGCCCATGCTGGAGCTCGACCTGTTCCGCAAGCGGGCGTTCACGGGCGCCGCCATCGCCGCCTTCGCGCTGAGCGCGTCGATGTTCTCGATGTTCCTGTACCTCACGCTCTACATCCAGAACGCGCTGCAGTACGAGCCGCTCGAGGCCGGCCTGCGCTTCCTGCCGATCACGCTGCTCTCGTTCGTCGCCGCGCCCATCTCGGGCCGGCTCACCGAGCGGGTGCCGGTCCGGTACCTGATGGGCGGCGGGCTGACCCTGGTGGGCGTCGGGCTCCTGCTGATGGCGCGCCTCGACGCCGACTCGGAGTGGACCGCGCTGCTGCCGGGCTTCGTGGTCGCCGGCATCGGCATCGGGCTGACGAACCCGCCGCTCGCCTCGACGGCGATCGGCGTCGTGCCGCCGCAGCGCTCGGGCATGGGCTCGGGCATCAACACGACGTTCCGGCAGGTCGGCATCGCGGTCGGCATCGCGGGCTACGGCGCGATCTTCCAGCACCTGCTGGAGGGGGAGCTCCCCGGCGGACCGCCCGGCGAGGTCCTCGCGGGCGGCAGCGCCGCCGTCCTCGGCCGGGGGCGCGAGGCGGAGTACCTCGCGGGCTACACGTCGGCTCTCAACGACCTCTTCCTCATCGGCGGCGCCGTCGCGCTGCTCGGGGCGCTCGCGGCCTTCACGCTCGTGCGGCAGTCGGACTTCGTGGCGCACGGCGCCCCCGCCGAGCCCACCGGGGGCGGTGCCTGACGCCGTGAAGGGGGACGCCGCGCCGCCGGGGGCTGCGGCATGATCCGGCGCCGACGATGCGCCAGCCCCTCTTCGAACACCGCCTGGAGCTCGCCGGCTACGACACCCGGGCGCTGCAGCTCCTGGGTGACGGCCCGCCCGTCCTGCTCGTCCACGGCTTCCTCGACTCCGCGGACAGCTGGCGCAAGACGCTCGCCGGGCTCGCACGGACCGGGCGCGCCGCACTCGCCCTCGATTTGCCGGGCTTCGGCACCGCCGCCCGGCTCGACCGCGACGCGCCGATCCTGCCGCAGCACGACGCGTTCGTCGCCGCCGCGGTCCGGCACCTCGCCGAGGAGGCGGGCGGGGACGTCGTCGTCGTCGGCAACTCGCTCGGCGGCTGCCTCGTGCTGCGCGCGGCCGAGGACCAGGAGCTGCCGCTCGCCGGGATCGTCCCCGTCGCCCCCGCGGGCTTCGACCACCCGACCTGGTTCCGGGCGATCGAGGGCGACGCGCTCGTGCGCACCGTCCTCGCGGGTCCGCTGCCGGACCGGGTGGTGCGCGCGTTCGTCGGCCAGGCCTACCGCCAGCTCGCGTTCGCCCGCCCGCGCGCCATCGAGGCCGCGGTCGTCAACGCGTTCGTCCAGCACCAGAGCACCCAGCGCGACGTGCGCCGCGGCCTGGCCACGGGCCGCCGGCTCATGCCGGAGCTGCAGCGCCCGTTCGACCTCTCGCGCATCCGGGTGCCCGTCCTGCTCGTGTGGGGCGACCGCGACCGGATGGTGACCCACAAGGGCTCCCGGCACCTCGTCGCCGCGCTTCCCGACCTGCAGTACGAGCTCCTCCCGGAGTGCGGGCACTGCCCGCAGCTCGAGCTCCCCGAGCGCTTCGGGGAGCTCCTCGAGGCGTTCGCCGCGGCCCGCGTGCCGGTCGGGGTCGAACCGACGGTCTAGCATTCGGAGCGTGCGGCTCCTCCCCTCGCCCGAACGCCTCGGCGCCGCCGCGGCGAACGCCTACGACGCGACGTTCAAGGGCGGTCTCGCGGACCTGCGGCCGACGCCCGCGCGCATCATCGACGAGGGCCCGAAGCGCACGATCTTCCGCTACCTCGACCGGGACGAGGGGCGTCGCGCGACCGCGCTGCCCGTGCTCCTGGTGCCGCCGCTCGCCGCGCCCGCCATCTGCTTCGACCTGCGGCGAGGCTGCTCCATGGCCGAGCACATGCTCGGGCTCGGGCACCCGACGTACCTCCTCGACTACGGCGCGATCGCGTACTCGGACAAGGACCTCGGGCTCGAGCACTGGGTCGACGACATCCTCCCGACGGCCATCCGGAAGGTCAGCGAGGATGCCGGGGGCCGGCCCGTGCAGCTCGTGGGCTGGTGCCTCGGCGGGATCATGTCGCTGCTCGCCGTGGCGGGCGACCGCCACCTGCCGGTGAACTCCGTCGCGCTCGTCGCAAGTCCGTTCGACTTCGCGACCGTGCGGCTCTTCGCGCCGATCCGCGGCGCCGCGAGCGTCACGAACGGGATGCTCGGGACGGCGCTGTACCGGCTGCTCGGCGGGGCGCCCGCGCCGCTCGTCAAGCGCGCGTTCCAGCTCACGAGCATCGACAAGTACGTCATGCGGCCCCTGGCCGTCGCCTCGAACCTGCACGACCGCGAGTGGCTCGCGCAGGTGGAGGCCGTCGACGCGTTCATGAACCAGATGCACGCGTACCCCGGCCGGACGATGGGGCAGCTCTACCACCAGTTCTTCCGGGTCAACGAGCTCGCGGGCGGGACCCTCGAGCTCGGCGACCGGACCATCGACCTCGCCGAGGTCCGCGTGCCGGTCCTCAGCGTCGCCGGGCAGGCCGACGTGCTCGCGCCGAAGGCCGCCGTGCAGGCGCTCGAGGGGCTCCTGCCGAACGCCCCGCAGGTCCGCATGGAGAGCGCGCCGGGCGGTCACCTCGGCGTGCTCACGGGCCGCAGCGCGGCGCGCACGACCTGGGCGTTCCTCGACGACTTCCTCGGGGAGCACACCCCGAGGGCCGGGCGCGGCGGCCTGCGGGTCGTCGCCTGAGGCCGCGGCAAGCGCCGTTGCAGGAACCGGTGTGCTGACGCCCCGTCGGGTGGTCCGAGGCTACCTTCGTGGGATGCGCGTCCGCTCCCTCCTGCTTCTCCCGCTCGTGTCCGGGGCCGTCGTGGCGCCCGCCACGGCCGCCACGCCGCCGCCCGCACCGCGCATCGCGCCCGGGATCACGGCGGGTGGGATCGACGTCTCGAACCTCACCGTGCTGCAGGCCGCGCAGAAGCTGAAGGCGGAGGCCACGCCCGCGCTGCGCGCGACGCCGCCCGTGGTCCTCGGGGTCGCCGGGAAGCCGTGGCGGCTCACGCCCGCCGAGGCCGGCCTCGGCGTCAACGGCACCAAGACGGCCGAAGCGGCGCTCGCCCGGGGGGTCACCCCGGGCGATGTCCCGCTCGTCGTCGTGCACGACGCGGACCGGGTCGCCGGCTTCGTGGACGGGATCGCCGCGAAGGTCGGCAGGGCGCCCCGCAACGCGACGCTCCGCATCACCCTCCGCAGGATGGTCGTGCGCCGCGCGAAGACCGGGCGTGGGCTCGACGAGGCGAAGGCGCGCAAGCAGGTCACGACGGCGCTGCTCACCCCGGGCGCGAACCGCACGCTGCACCAGGCGCTCACGCAGGTCCGCGCGCCGATCAACGCCGACGACATCCGCCGCAGCAACTCGACCGTGCTGACCGTCGACAAGGCCGCCTTCAAGGTCCGCCTCTTCAAGAACCTCAGGTTCGCGAAGAGCTACGGCGTGGCCACCGGCATGCCGGCCTACCCGACCCCGAGCGGGCTCTTCCGCATCCAGAACAAGCAGGTCAACCCGACGTGGTCCGTGCCGAACTCGCCGTGGGCCGGCGAGCTGCAGGGCACGACGGTCGCGGGCGGCACGGCCGCGAACCCCCTCAAGGCCCGCTGGATGGGCATCGTGAACGGGGTGGGCTTCCACGGCACGGGCCAGGAGTACTCCATCGGCTCCCGCGCCTCCCACGGCTGCCTGCGCATGCGGGTCGCCGACGTCATCGCGCTCTACAAGCGGGTGCCCGTCGGCACCCCGGTGCTGATCCGCTAGCTCAGTGGCCGCCGCGCGGCG
>JAOPZO010000375.1 GCA_025964065.1 Solirubrobacterales bacterium
GGCGATCGGGAACGCGAGGCAGACGCGGGCGGCCCGCGGCGCCAGGAGCCTGTTCGTGAGCCCGAGGTGCGAGTCGGCTTCGGTGAGGACGACCGGGATGCGCGCCGTGAGCGCCGCCGCGCCGACCGGGCCCGCGACGTAGCCGCCGCCCCCGAGCACGACGTCCGGGCGCTCCTCCCTGATGATCCGCCGCGCCGCCGCGAGCGCGCCGCCCGCCCGCACCACGGCCCGCGCGGCCTTCAGGGGGTTGGAGCGCGAGATGCCCTCGACGCGGATCGGGTGCAGCGTGTAGCCCGCCTCGGGGACGAGCCGCGCCTCCGCGCGCTCCCCCCCGACCCACGCGACGTGGGCACCCTCAGCCCGCAGCGCGTCGGCCACCGCCAGCGCCGGCACGACGTGCCCTGCTGTCCCTCCTGCTGCGATCAGAACGCGAAGCATGTGCCACGGATGGTGTCGCAACGAGGCGCAGGTGCGCCGCGCCCCCGCTCGCGACGTTCATCAGCAGGCCCATCGCGCCGAGCAGGACGACGAGGTTCGTCGAGCCGTAGGAGATGAACGGGAGCGGCACGCCGGTGAGCGGCGCGAGCCCGAGGACCGTGAAGACGTTGAGCGAGGCCTGGCAGAGGACCATCGCGGTCAGCCCGGCCGCCAGGAGCTTCGCGTAGGTCGAGGTCGCCGCCTTCGCGACGCGCAGCCCGGCGTAGGCGATGAGGCCGTAGAGGAAGAGCAGGCCGCCGATGCCCGCGACCCCGAGCTCCTCGCCGATGATCGCGAGGATGAAGTCCGTGTGGGCCTCGGGCAGGAAGAACGCCTTCTGCACGGACTCCCCGAGCCCGCGGCCGAAGAGCCCGCCCGAGCCGAGCGCGATCTGGCCCTGCACGGACTGGAAGCCCGCGCCGCCCGCGTCCGCCCACGGGTTCAGGAAGCTCGTGAGCCGTGCGACGCGGTACGGCTCCGCCAACGCGAACAGCAGCACGACCACGCTGAAGCCCGCCAGGCCGATCCCGAGCGTCTTCATCGGGATGCCGGCGACCACGAGCAGCGCGATCAGGGTGAAGGAGATGACGAGCGCGGTCCCGAGGTCGGGCTGGGAGGCGATGAGCACGCACGCGGCGGCCGCGACGATCCCGAGCGGCGCCATCAGCCGCGGCTCCATGACGAGCGTCGGCCTCGTCGCGAGGAGCTTCACCGCGTAGAGGACCATCGCGAGCTTCATGACCTCGGAGGGCTGGAACTGCAGCGGGCCGAAGCCGAGCCAGCGCTGCGCGCCGTTGATCTCGACCCCGAGCGGCGTCTTCACGAGCACGAGGAGGAGGAACGCCCCCGCCAGGAGCACCGAGGTCCACCGCATCACGAGCTCGATCCCCCGCCGCGCGAGGACGTGCATGACGACGAGGCCGATCGCGCCGTAGGAGACGTACTTGATGAGGAACGTGGAGCCGTTCCCCTCCCCTTCGAGCAGGATCCGCGAGCTCGACGCGGAGTAGACCATCACGGCGCCCGCGGCCAGGAGGCACAGGACCGCGGTGAGCAGGATGTTGTACTCGAGGGGCTGCGCGCGGCGGGGACTGGAGGCCATCAGGCCAGTGCTTCGACAAGCGCCGCGAAGCGCCTTCCCCGTTCTTCATAATCCTTGAACTGGTCGAAGCTCGCGCAGGCGGGCGAGAGCAGCACCGTCTCCCCCGGCCGCGCCGCCGCCGCGGCCCGCGCCACCGCGGTCTCGAGGTCGCCGCAGCGCTCCCCGCCGACCTGCTCCGCGAGCCGCCCGGCCGCCTCCCCGACGAGGTACACGTGCGCCGCACGGCCCGCGAGCGGCGTGAAGTCCTCCTGCTTGGCGTCGTCGCCGCCCAGGATCAGGTGCACGGGCGGCGGCGTCGCGTCGAGCGCGGTGAGCGTCGAGGCGACGTTCGTGGCCTTGGAGTCGTTGATCCAGCGCACCCCGCCGACCTCGCGCAGGAGCTCGAGCCGGTGCTCGACCCCCGCGAAGGTCCGCAGGCCCTCCTGGACGACCTCCTCGGCGACCCCGAGCGCCCGGCAGGCCTCGGCGACGGCCCCGGCGTTCACCGCGTTGTGGCCGCCCGGGAGGCTCGCCCGCCAGTCCGGCACGAGGTCCATGCGCCGCGCCCGCCCCGGGACCGCCACGCGCGCCGGTGCGATCGCGACGTGCTCGGGCTCCTGGTGGGCGAAGAGCCGGAGCTTCGAGGCCGCGTAGTGCTCGAGGGAGCCGTGCCAGTCGAGGTGGTCCGAGCCGAGGTTCAGGAGGATCCCGACCTCCGGCGCGAACTCGAGCGTGTCGGCGAGTTGGTAGCTCGAGCACTCGCACACGACGAGCTCCGGCGGCGCCGGGACGAGCGAGGTCAGCGGCGTCCCGACGTTCCCGGCGGCCGCGACGTCCAGGCCCGCGAGGCGCAGGGTGTGCGCGAGCCACTCGGTCACCGTCGTCTTCCCGTTCGTCCCGGTCACCGCGACGAACGGCACGTCGACGAGGCGCCAGCCCAGCTCGAGCTCCCCGAGTACGGGGATCCCGCGTTCGCGCGCCGCGGCGACCACGGGCGCCCGCGGCGGTACCCCGGGCGACTTCACGACGGCGCCGACCCCGTCGAGGAGGTCGAGCCCGTCCCCCACGTGCGTCGGGAACCCGGCGGAGACCGCGGCCTTCGCGTCGACGCCGACGACCTGCTCGCCGCGCGAGGCGAGGAGCTCACCGGCGGCGAGGCCGGAGCGCGCGAGGCCGACGACGAGGTACGGCCCGGGCGGCAGGGGCGGCCGGGTCAGGAGATCGACTTCTGGTAGAGCGTGAAGCCGATCGCGGCACAGACCGTGGCGATGATCCAGAAGAGCAGGATGATCTTCGTCTCCGACCAGCCGGCGATCTCGAAGTGGTGGTGGATCGGCGCCATCAGGAACACGCGCTTGCGGAAGGTCTGGAACGAGAAGACCTGGATGATCACGCTGAGCGCCTCGACGACGAAGATGCCGCCGAGCAGGATCAGCAGCTCCTCGGTCTTCGTCATGACGGCCAGGCCGCCCACGGCGCCCCCGAGGCCCAGTGATCCCGTGTCCCCCATGAAGATCGTCGCCGGGAAGGCGTTGAACCACAGGAACCCGATGCAGGCGCCGACGAGGCAGCCGCAGAGCAGCGCGAGCTCCTGCTGGCCGCCCGTGATGAACGTGATGCCGAGGTAGGCGAGCAGCACGATCGCCGCACAGCCCGCCGCGAGCCCGTCGAGCCCGTCCGTGAGGTTGACCGCGTTCGAGGTGCCGGCCACCACGAGGTAGATCAGCACGATGTAGAACGGCCCGAGGTCGATCGTCGCGTCGAGCGTGCGGAGCCGCAGGGTCGTGTCGAGCCCCGCCTCCTCCGTCGCGACGTACCAGAGGAAGATCGTGATGACGACGGTCGCGATGAGCTTCCAGCGGCCCTTGAGCCCCAGGGAGCGCCGCTTGAAGACCTTCTGCGCGTCGTCGAGCAGCCCGACCCCGGCGAGCGCCATCGCCGCGACGTACACCCCGATCGCCCGCGTGTCGTCGTAGTCCACGAGGATCAGGAACGGGATCGAGATCGCCGTGAACATGATGATCCCGCCCATCGTGGGCGTCCCGGCCTTCGCGTGGTGGCCCTTGGGCCCCTCGTCGCGGATCTGCTGGCCGAACTCCCGGGCCCGCAGGAACGCGATGAACTTCGGGCTCAGGAAGATGCAGATGAGCAGCGACGCGGTGCCGCCGATGAGGATCTCGCCCATCAGGCGGCCCGCTCGGCGAGCGCCTCGACGACGGCTTCCAGGCCGACGCCCCGGGAGGCCTTGACGAGCACGGTGTCGCCGGGCTCCACGAGCCCCGGGACGAGCGCGGCGGCGGCGGCCGCGTCCGCGACGGCGTGCGC
>JAOPZO010000388.1 GCA_025964065.1 Solirubrobacterales bacterium
CACCGGGGCCGCCGCCCGCGGGCGCCGACCGCAGCTTCGCGCCCGCCGCGCGCAGCTGCGCGGAGCGGATGACGTCGCGGCAGTCCGTGTACTCGTCGACGTCCGTGGGCAGCCGTCGCTGCGCCTCCGCGTAGTCCGAAGCGGTGTACGTGCCGGTGATCGTGCCGTCCTGGCAGTCCTTCGTGAGGGCGGCCGCGCCGCCGTCCGCAGCAGCGGACGCGGGGAACAGGAGCGCGGCGGCCACGACCGTGGTCAAGAGGCGCATCCCCTTGGCCCTGCCCATCCGACGTGGTCGCACAAACACGGGGTCCGGCACGCAGCGCGCCGGACCCTCCCGGAAACGACGAAGGGCGCCCTCGACGTGGGCGCCCTTCGCCTTGCTACCTCGACTGGATCGAGATCGACCTGCCCTGCACTGCACCGGAGGGACCACTTCCGGTGGGCGGGTCGACGGTGGCCCGGTCTGGATTCGCTAGCGGATCCAGCCATCCCGACCTAGCGGCCGGGCACCTCCAGGGTCCCGCAGAAACTGTCACGACAGATTCAGACCACCTCCTTTCTCTGGTAGCGGCAAGATAGCAACGGGTCCCGACCGAGACCAAGCGTTCATGCGTCCGCTTCCGGCCGCCGCGCCTGCTCCTCGCTGACCACCCGCAGGCCGCCCTCGGACGTCCCCTCCTCGGCCGCCGCCACCGGCGCCGCCGCCCGGGGCGGATCGACCGCCGCCGCCCGCTCCTCCTGCCGCCGGGTCACGCGCGAGACCGCCGCGATCACGAGGCCCGCCGCCACCGCGGAGAGCGCCGTCGCCCCCGCGCGCAGCCCGTCGATGCGCCGGCGGTCCGCGACGTCGTCGGCCTCCCCCAGCAGCGTCCAGCTCACGAGCACCGCCACGGTCGCCACGGCGACCGCGATCCACGCGGCCGTGAGGACGCCGAGCCTCGGCGGCGCCCCGCCGAGGACGCCGCGGTTGCCGCGCACGACGAGCGCCCAGCGCAGCACGAGCGCCAGGGCCACCACGAGCGCCAGGAGCTCGAGCAGCGTGGCGATCACGACCAGCCGATCGGCCCCGAGGAGGTCGTCGACCAGCAGCGTCCCCTCCTGAAGCCCGTTCGCGGTGGTGATCCGCCCGACGTCCGCGCCGATCCCCAGCAGGCAGGCGCCGACCTTGACGTACAGCGCCAGGATCGCGGCGTTCGCCCGCGATCCCGGCGGCGTGTACGTCTGCGCCACTACTCGTCCGGGTCGGCTTCGACGTCCGAGGCGGCCTCGGCGTCGGAGACGTCCGCGACGATCTCCTGCGTGTCGTCCTGCGCCCCGGTGCCGGTGGCCGGGTCGGCGACCGCGCCCTCCGCGCCGCCGGCATCCGCCGACAGGTCGATCGGCGCGGCGGCGAGGCCCTCGAGCGTCTCCTGCGCCGCGGCGTTGTCCGACTCGATGACGAGCGCGACGGCCGAGACCCGGTCGTCGTCCTTCACGTTCATCACGCGCACGCCCGTGGCCGAGCGGCCCTGCGAGGAGATCCCGCGGACGGCGGTGCGCTGCACCATCCCGCCCTCGGAGATGAACACGAGGTCCTGGTGCGGGCGGACGACGAGCGCGCCGGCCAGGCCGCCCTTCGAGTCCGTGAGCCCCATCGTCTTGACGCCCTTGGCACCGCGCGAGGTCTTCCGGTACTGGTCGATCTTCGTGCGCTTGCCGTAGCCGTTCTCCGTCACGACGAGGAGCTCCATCTCGTCGCGGGCGACGTCCATGGCGATGACCTCGCCGGCCGCCCCGACGTCCATGCCGCGGACGCCCGAGGTGTCGCGGCCCATGGCGCGCGTCTGCTCCTCCTCGAAGCGGACGGTGAGCCCGGCGCGCGAGACCATGATGACCTCGTCGCCCGGGTCGACCCGGCGCACCGCGACGAGCTCGTCGTCGTCGCGGATGTTGATCGCGATGATGCCGTCGGCCTTGATCGGCGTGTTGTACGCGAGGAACTCGGTCTTCTTGATGGAGCCGGCCTTCGTCGCGAAGACGAGGAACTGCGACTCGCGGAAGTCCCGCGTGGAGACGACGGACTGGATCCGCTCGCCCTCGCGCAGCGGCAGGACGTTCACGAGCGCGCGGCCCTTCGACGTCCGGGAGGCCTCGGGCAGCTCGTAGACCTTCGAGCGGTAGACCTTGCCGCGGTTCGAGAAGAACAGCAGGTAGTCGTGCGACGAGCACACGAAGAGGTGCTCGATGTAGTCGCCGTCCTTCATGTCCATGCCGGTCACGCCGACCCCGCCGCGCTGCTGCTGGCGGTAGGTCGCAAGCGGCAGCGACTTGATGTACCCCGTGTGCGTGATCGTGATGACCATCTGCTGGTCGGCGATCAGGTCCTCGATGTCGAGCTCGTCCTCGGAGTCCTGGATGAGCGTGCGGCGCTCGTCGCCGTACGCCTCCGTGAGCTCGGCGAGCTCCTCCTTGATGAGCGCCATCACCTTGTCCTCGTCGCCGAGCAGCGCGCGCAGCTCGCCGATCCGCTCCATGACGTCGGCGTGCTCCTGCTTGATCTCGCCCGACTCGAGCGCGGTGAGCTGCGAGAGGCGCAGGGCCAGGATCGCCTCGGCCTGGATCTGCGAGAGCTCGAACCGCTCCATGAGCTGCTCGCGCGCCGCCTCGCGATTCGCGGAGGCCCGGATCAGGTCGATGATCGCGTCGAGGTTGTCGAGCGCGATGAGCAGGCCCTCGAGCACGTGCGCGCGGGCCTCGCGCTGTGCGAGCTCGAACTTCGAGCGGCGGACGACGACCTCGCGCTGATGCTGGACGTACGCGTGGATGACCTCGCGCAGCGACAGGGTGCGCGGCACGCCGTCGACCAGCGCGACCATGTTCACGCCGAACGTCGACTGCATCGGCGTGTGCTTGTAGAGCTTGTTCAGCGCGACCTTCGGGATCACGTCGCGCTTGAGCTCGATCACGAGGCGCATGCCGCGGCGGTCGGACTCGTCGCGGATGTCGGAGATCTCGGGGATCTTCTTGTCGTTGACGAGGTCGGCGATCTTCGTGATGAGGCCGCCCTCGCCGCCCTTGCGGACCTGGAAGGGCAGCTCGGTGACGATGAGCGCCTCCTTCCCGCGCTGGATGTCCTCGACGCCGACCTTCGCGCGGACCCGGACGCGGCCGCGGCCGGTCTCGTAGGCGTCGCGGATGCCCTGGCGGCCGAGGATGATCCCGCCCGTCGGGAAGTCCGGGCCCGAGACGTGCTGCATGAGCTCGTCCGCGGAGATGTCCGGGTTGTCGATGTACGCGTTGACCGCGTTGACGACCTCGCGCAGGTTGTGCGGCGGGATGTTCGTCGCCATGCCGACCGCGATGCCGGACGAGCCGTTGACCAGGAGGTTCGGGAAGCGCGCCGGCAGGACGGTCGGCTCGCGCCGGGAGCCGTCGTAGTTCGGCACGAAGTCGACCGTGTCCATGTCGAGGTCACGGAGCATCTCCGTGGCCAGGCGCGAGAGGCGCGCCTCCGTGTACCGCATGGCCGCCGCGGCGTCGCCGTCGACCGAGCCGAAGTTGCCCTGGCCGTCGACGAGCGTGTAGCGCAGGGAGAAGTCCTGCGCCATGCGCACGAGCGTGTCGTAGATCGAGGCGTCGCCATGGGGGTGGTAGTTGCCCATGACCTCCCCGACGATCTTCGCGCACTTCGAGTAGGGCCGGTTGGGCTGCAGGCCCAGGTCGTTCATGCCGTAGAGCACGCGGCGGTGCACGGGCTTCAAGCCGTCGCGCACGTCCGGGAGGGCGCGCCCGACGATGACCGACATCGCGTAGTCGAGGTACGCGCTCTTCATCTCGTCCTCGAGCGCGCGCGGCTCGACGTTGCCGCCGTTGAAGACGTCAGTCGACGACATGGAAGCTCACCTCATCCCAGGGGTTGTACGGAAGGTCTCGTGCGGGCTGCATCAGACGTCGACGGTCGCCGCGAGGGCGTTGTCCTCGATGAACTCGCGGCGGTGCTCGACGACGTCGCCCATCAGCATCGAGAAGAGGCGGTCGGCGTCGGCCGCGTCCTCGATGCTCACCTGCTGGAGCGTCCGGGTCGCCGGGTTCATCGTGGTGTCGGCGAGCTGGTCGGCGTTCATCTCGCCGAGGCCCTTGAAGCGGTTGAGCGTCACGCCCTTCTGCGCCACGGAGAGCACGGACTGGCGGAGCGCCTCGAACGTCGGGGCCTCCTCGCCGCGGTCGCCGAGGCGGACGCTGAACGCAGGGGTGCCCGCGAGCTCGGCGATGCTCTGGTGGACCTTCACGAACTCGCGGTACTCCTTCGAGTCGAAGAGCGCGCGTGGGAGGCGGTGCGTCTGCGCGAGGCCCGTCTTGTTCTCGATGCCGCGGACGACGAGGTCGCCGTCCTCCTCCGACACGAGCTCGGTCTTCAGCGTCGCCTTGTCGTCCTCGGCGCGGGCGAAGAGCGTCACGGCGTCCTCGGAGTTCATGACGTGCTCCGCGAGCAGGTTGGACTCCTCGAGGAAGCCGATCGCCCGGGCGCCGTGCGTGGCGCGGAGCGTCGAGCCCCAGCCCTCGAGCTGCTTGAGCAGACGGCAGTACCGCTGCCAGCGCGTCTCGGTGAGCTTGAACTGCTTGCCGTGGCGGTCGAGGATCTCGAACTTCTCGAACTTGTCCGCGAGGAGCACCTCCTCGAGCTCGGTCTCGTGCTCGATGTAGCGCTCGTTGCGGCCCTGCTTGAGCTTGTAGAGCGGCGGCTTGGCGATGTAGACGAAGCCGGCCTCGAAGAGCTCGGGCATCTCGCGGAACATGAGCGTGAGGATGAGCGTGCGGATGTGGGCGCCGTCCACGTCGGCGTCCGTCATCAGGATCACCTTGTGGTAGCGGGCGTTCTCGATGTTGAACTCGTCGCGGACCCCGGTGCCGATCGCGGTGATGAGCGCCTGGACCTCGTTGTTGGCGAGGACCTTGTCGATGCGGGCCTTCTCGACGTTCAGGATCTTCCCGCGGAGCGGCAGGACGGCCTGCGTGTGCCGGTCACGGCCCTGCTTCGCCGAGCCGCCGGCGGAGTCGCCCTCCACCACGAAGATCTCGGCGAGGGACGGGTCCTTGACCGAGCAGTCGGCGAGCTTGCCGGGCAGGCGCGAGTTCTCCAGGGCGCTCTTGCGCCGGGTGAGGTCACGGGCCTTGCGGGCGGCGGAGCGCGCCTGGGCGGCTTGGACCGCCTTCTGCACGATCGCCTTCGCGTCCCGCGGGTTCTCCTCGAGGAACTCCGCCAGGCCGGCGTTCACGACACGCTGCACGTGGCCGGCCATGCCGGGGTTGCCGAGCTTCGTCTTCGTCTGGCCCTCGAACTGCGGGTCGGCGAGCTTGACGGAGACGATCGCGGTCAGGCCCTCGCGGACGTCCTCGCCCGAGAGCTCCGGGTCCTTGTCCTTCAGCTCGCCCTTCGCCCGGGCCCACTTGTTGATCTGGACCGTGAGCGCCGAGCGGAGGCCCGACATGTGCGAGCCGCCCTCGTGGGTGTTGATGTTGTTCGCGAAGGAGAAGACGGACTCCTGATAGGTGCCGTTCCACTGCATCGCGACCTCGACGTAGCCCTCCTTCTCGGAGTCCCCGTCGAAGTAGACGACCTTCGTGCCGAGCGCCTCCTTGCCCTCGTTCAGGTGGCGGACGAAGTCCTCGATGCCGCCCTCGGCGTGGAACTCCGCGAACTTGCCCTCGCCGCGCTCGTCCGTCAGCGTGATCCGCAGCCCGCGGGTGAGGAACGACGTCTCGCGCAGGCGGTTCTCGAGCGTGGCGTAGTCGTAGTCGATCTCCGCGAAGATCTCCGAGTCCGGGAGGAAGGAGATCGACGTGCCGTGCTCCTCGGAGGGCTCCCCCTGCTGGATGGGGGTCTGCGGCTTGCCCCGCCTGTACTCCTGGCGCCAGACGTGGCCGTCGCGGCGGATCTCGGCGGTGAGCGACTCCGAGAGCGCGTTGACCACGGACGACCCGACGCCGTGCAGCCCGCCCGAGACCTTGTAGCCCCCGCCGTCGCCGAACTTCCCGCCGGCGTGCAGGACGGTGAGGATGACCTCGAGCGCGGACTTGTCCTCCTTCTCCATCTTGGAGACGGGGATGCCGCGACCGTCGTCGGCGACGGTGATCGAGTTGTCGGGGTGGATCGTCACGTCGACCCGGGAGCAGTAGCCCGCGAGGGCCTCGTCGACCGAGTTGTCCACGATCTCGTAGACGAGGTGGTGCAGGCCACGGACACCGGTGGAACCGATGTACATGCCCGGGCGCTTGCGGACGGCTTCGAGGCCTTCGAGGACGGTGATGTCCTGGGCGTCGTAGCCCGCCGACGCGCGCTGGCCGTCGCGCTTGGATTCGTCCTGGCTCAAGAAGTGCTCCCCAACTCGAAGAAGCCCCGGCGAACTGGCGCGTGAGCGCCGTGCCGGGGCGGTGGAACTGAAGACGACAGGATAGCAGTCCGAGGGGTCAGAATTCCGCGCGGAACGCCCGAAAAACGCAGGAAACAAGCCGCTTCTGCGCGCTTCTCACCCCGGCCGGACCCACGCGCGGCCGGGGGTGGCGCTGCAGCGGAGCTCGCGGACCGTCCCGGCGCCGAGCCGCGCGCTGAGCAGGCCGACGAGCTCGCCGCTCATGAGGGTCAGCTCGTGGGCCCAGACCGCGCTCTCGCAGGTCACCGTGACGACCCCGTCGCGGGCCGCCGTCGGCGTCGCCCGGGCGGCCAGCGCGGCTCCCACCGCCTCGGGCCACACCCGCTGGACCTCCGCGAGCAGCGAGGCGGGCTGCAGGTCGCGGACCAGGCGGCCGATCGCGCCGTCGCCACCCGCGCGCCGAGGGGCGAAGCGGTGCTTCACGCCGCCTCGACCTCCTGCAGGACCTCGCCGCCGGCGACCGCCAGCCGCGTGACCCCCGGGGCGTCCCCGCCCGGCACGTGCCCGAGGTCCGTCGTCGTCACGAGGCACTGCCCGAGCGCGGTGACCCGGGCGACGAGCAGCCCGCGCCGGTCGGCGTCGAGCTCGCTCATGACGTCGTCGAGGAGCAGGAGCGGCGGCGCCCCGCGCTCCTCCGCCAGCGCCTCGCGCTCCGCGAGCAGCAGCGCCAGGAGCCCGAGCCGCTGCTCCCCCTGCGAGCCGTACACCCGGAGCTCGCGGCCGTCGCGCTGCAGCGCGAGCTCGTCGCGGTGCGGCCCGTGCTGGGTGAACCCGCGGTCCACGTCGGAGTCCAGGCGCTCCGCGAGCTCCGCGGCGAGCTCCTCCGGCGTGGAGGCGGTCGAGCGCGGCTTGTAGCGCAGCACGGCCTCTCCCTCGAGCCCGAGCTCCCCCGCGACGAGGGCGAAGCGGTCGGCGATCATCGCCACGGCCCTCGCGCGGTCGTCCCGCAGCGCGATCCCGTGGCGGGCGAGCTCGAGGTCCCACGCGGCCACGGACGCCCGGGAGCCGCCGTTCCGCAGCCGGCCCAGGAGCGCGTTGCGCTGCCCGAGCGCGGCGGAGTACTGCCGCCGGGTCTGGGCACGGGTCGGCCAGAGCCCGGTCACGAGCGCGTCGAGGTGCGAGCGTCGCAGCGCGGGCGGCCCCTTCACGAGCTCCAGGCGCTCGGGCAGGAAGACGCTCACGAGCGGGCGCCCCGGAGCGTCGAGGAGGCGCTCCACCGGCGCTCCGTCGACTCGGATGCGCTTGTCCTGACCGGGCTGGAAGCCCACGAACAGCTCGTGTTCGTACCCCGAGTCGTCCCTCGTGGACACCTCCACCCGACACGCTTCGGCCCCGAACCGCAGCACTTCACGCTCGTTCGAGGTGCGGCACGAGCGCGCGGTGCAGCCGAAGTACAGCGCCTCGAGGAGATTCGTCTTCCCGGCCCCGTTGCGCCCGTGCGCGACCGTCAGCCCCGGCCCGAGCCGCACGTCGGCCGCCGCGTAGGTGCGGAAGTCGCGCACGCGGAGCCGGCGGACGAGCACGGGGGAGCCGCGTTAGACGTTCAGCCGGATCGGCATGATCAGGTAGAGGAACCCCGACCCGTCGCCGGCCTCGATCAGGCCCGGCCGCAGCGGCGAGATGAGCTTCAGCACGACGTCCCCGCTCTCGACGGACTCGAGGCCGTCGCGGAGGAAGTCCGGGTTGAAGCCGATCTCGAACGCCTCGCCCGAGAACGGGACCGGCATGGGCTCCGAGGCCTCGCCGACGTCCGGGGTCTGCGCGGAGATCGTCAGCTCGCCCTCGGAGAACGAGAGCCGCAGCGGCGCGTTCTTCTGCGCCATGAGCGAGATCCGCCGCACGACACCGACGAGCTCGTCGCCCGGCACGCTCAGCTCGTGCTCGTAGGTCTCGGGCAGCAGCTGGCGGTAGTTCGGGAACTGGCCGTCGATGAGCCGGGAGCTCAGCACGACGTCGCCGGCCCGGAAGACGACCTGGTTCGCGCGGACGCCGATCTCGATGACGTCCGTCTCGGCCGCGTTGCCGACGATCCGCTCGAGCTCCTGGAGCGCGCGGGCCGGGACGTTCGCCTCGAAGCCACCGTCGACCGGGACCTCCAGGCGCGTCTCCTTCACCGACAGCCGGTAGGAGTCCGTGGCGACCATCCGCAGTTCGGTCCCCGAGGCGCTGACGAGGATGCCGGTGAGGATGGGCCGCGTCTCGTCGCGCGAGGCGGAGCGGGCGACCTTCGCGATCGTCTCCGTGAACGCCTTGGCCGGCAGGTGGACGACCTGGTCGCCGCCGGGCTCGGGCAGCGGCGGGAAGTCCTCCGTGCGCAGGGTGCGGAGGTGGAAGCGCGCCGGGCCGCAGATGATCTCGACGTCCTGCTCGACCGGCCGGAGCTCGAGCGTCAGCGGCCCGCTCGGGAGCTGGCGGGCGACGTCGAGGAGCAGGCGGGCGGGGAGGACGACGGTGCCCTCGCGCTCGACCTGCGCGATCAGCGGCACGCGGAGACCGACCTCCATGTCGGTCGCCCGCAGCTCGACTGCACCCTCGGCGGCGTGGATCTGCACGCCGGACAGCGCCTGGACGGCGGACCGGGTGGATGCGACACGCGAGGCGGTCTGCAGCTGGCCGAGCAGCTCGGAACTCGTGGTGGACAGCTTCACGGTGAGCACCTCTTGGAGAAGGAGAGAGAAGTCATGGGGGGTGTTGATGTGTGCACAACGGCCGCCGGATCCTGCAAAGAGCGCGTGAACGGCGCACGTCGGCAACCTGGGGACCGTGCAGATCCTGTCAGGGACGCCGGTCGACTACGCCGCGGTGAGGCGCGCGGTCAGCTGCTGCACGGTGGCGAAGGCCTCCGGATCGCTCTTGAGGCGCTCGGCGGTGCGCTTCACGGCGTGCATGACGGTGGTGTGGTTCCGGCCGCCGAAGGAGCGCCCGATGGAGGGCAGCGACTCCTGGGTGTGCTGGCGCGCGAGGTACATCGCGACCTGCCGGGGCCAGGACACCCGCGCGGCGCGGCTCGTGGAGAGCAGCTCCTCCTGGGAGAGCGAGAACGCGTCGCAGACGAGCTCCTGCACCCGGGCGACGGTGACGTCGGGCAGGCCGAAGCCGACGCCGCCGCCCCGGGGTGCGCCGGCGGCCTTCCGCGCGGCCCCGCGGCCGTAGAGCCCGTCGAGCACCTCGGCGGCGAGGTCGGCGGTGAGCGCCCGGCCCGTGAGCGACCCGTAGGCCACGACGCGGATGAGGGCGCCCTCCAGCGCGCGGATGTTCGTGGGGATGCGCTCCGCGATCACGTCGAGGGCGGCGGTCTCGGCCAGCTCGATCGCATCGTGCTGGACCCGCTTGCGCAGCACGGTCATGCGCGTCGCGAGGTCCGGGGCCTCGATGTCGACCATGAGGCCCGACTCGAAGCGCTCGCGCATGCGGTCCTCGAGCGCGGCCAGGTCCCGCGGGGGCCGGTCCGACGTGAGGACGAGCTGCGATCCGGTGTCGTAGAGCGCGTTGAAGGTATGGAAGAACTCCTCCTCGGTGCGCGCCTTCTTCTCGAGGAACTGGACGTCGTCGATGAGCAGGACGTCGTTGCGGCGGTAGCGGTCCTTGAAGTGCTCCTTCGCCTGCGAGCTCCCGTGCTGCAGCGTGGTGAGGAACTCGTTCGTGAAGCGCTCGATCGTCGTGTACCGCACGGTCAGCCCGTTGCCGTACTCGCGGACGTAGTTGCCGATGGAGTGCAGGAGGTGCGTCTTGCCGACCCCGGGCGGGCCGTAGATGAAGAGCGGGTTGTAGGCCTGGCCCGGGAGCTCGGCGACGGCCAGCGCGGCGGCGTGCGCGAAGCGGTTCGCGTCGCCGATGACGAACTGCCCGAAGGTGAACTTGGGGTTGAGCGCGGCCGGGGCGGGCAGCGCGGGTCCCGGCTCCTCGCGCGACGGGCCGGGGGCGGCGCGCTGGGTCCCGGCGGCGACGATCTCGACGTCGGCGCCGTGGCCGAGGACCTCGGCGGTCGCGGCGCGGAGCGGGCGCTCGAAGCGTTCGGCGACCCAGTCGCGGATCTCGGGCGGGGCCGCGAGGACGAGGCGGGTGCCCTCGACGGAGACGGCCTGCAGCGGCGCGAGCCAGACGTCGAAGGTCGAGGCCTCGACGCTGCGGCGCAGGACGTCTTGCACGGCGGTCCAGATGTGCGCGAGGTCCTGGGTCACGGCAGCGGAAAGCAGCTCCTGGCGGAAGCGTTCGGGGGACGATGGGCGAGGACGGCAGCCAGTCCTTCGGCCCGCCGGGGTCGGCAACGTAGCAGAGGCCCGTGGCCCGTTGTGGGGTCTCGGGGACGGGGCTGTGCACGGTGTTCACGGGAGCGCGCAAAACGCGGAGGATTCAGTCGACGCGGCGGTGGGCGCCGCCATGCACATGCGGTGGACGGAACGGATGCACAGGGCTGTGCACAGCCCGACCTCGATACAGTGGGCGGCCCTGCCGTCGTCCCGACGGTCTCCGACCCGAGCCTCTTGCCATGAAGCGGACCTACCAGCCCAAGAAGCGCAAGCGCGCCCGTACCCACGGGTTCCGCGAGCGCATGTCGACCAAAGCCGGCCGCGTGGTGCTCAAGCGCCGCCGCGACAAGGGTCGCAAGCGGCTGTCCGTCTCGGACAAGTAGTGGACGAGGCCCCGCGGCCCGCCGGCGCGCCTCGCCCGAAGGCGAAGCGCGGCCGGTTGTCGCGGTCGGCCGAGTTCGAACGCGTCTACCGGCAGGGCCGCTCCCACGGCAACCGGTTCCTGGTGCTCCACGCCTTCCCGCGTGGGGAGCAGACGAGCACGCCCGAGCTCGACGCGGGTCCCCGCCTGGGGCTCTCCGTGTCGCGCAAGGTCGGCGGTGCCGTCGAGCGGAACCTCGTGAAGCGCCTGCTGCGGGAGGCCTTCGCCGTCGAGTCCGCCCGCCTGCCCGCGGGGCAGGACGTCGTGGTCGTCGCCCGGCCGCCGGCCCTCGAGCTCGCCGAGCGCGACGGGCTCGCCGGGATGCAGGGCGCCCTGGCGGAGCTCGTCACGAAGGTCCCGGGTGCGAGCGCGCCCGCACGCGAGACCGGGGCGGCCCCGCAGGACGCGGACGCGTGAGCCGCGCGTCGCGGCTGCTCGTCGCGCCCATCACGGCCTACCAGCGCTTCGTCTCGCCCCTCCTGCCCCGCCGCTGCAAGTACGAGCCGACCTGCTCGGCCTACGCGTCGCAGGCCATTGGGCGGTATGGCATGCTCCGGGGCCTGGTCCTCGGGAGCTGGCGCGTCCTGCGCTGCAATCCCTGGAGCCACGGCGGCTACGACCCCGTCGAGGCACAGACCCTCTTCCGGAGCACCCCGCCCGGCCGACCCCAAGCCTGAGCCCCTCCTCCATGCCCTTCGTCTTCGCGAACGTCCTCCAGCCGCTCATCGACGTGTTCGAGCAGGTCCTCCTGTTCTTCCACGACACCGTCGGAGCCAGTTGGGGCCTGTCGATCATCCTGATGACGGTCGCGGTGCGGGCGGTCCTCCTGCCCCTGACCTTCAAGCAGTTCCGCTCCATGGCCGCGATGCAGAAGCTCGCGCCGGAGATGAAGGCGCTGCAGGCGAAGTACAAGGACGATCGCCAGCGCCTCAACCAGGAGATGATGAAGTTCTACCAGGAGAACAAGGTCAACCCGTTCTCCTCGTGCCTGCCGCTCATCGCGCAGATGCCGGTCTTCATCGCGCTCTTCTACATGCTGCGAGCGGACCTCAAGATCGACATCTGCGACGCGGACCAGGCCATCGCGCCGGGCGGGGCGTTCGCCGGGCAGAGCCTCAACGACGTCACCTGCGACCAGATCCGGGACGGCTCGGCCGGCTTCGGCTTCATCCCCGACCTCACCGCGGCGGCGACGGGCGGGATCCTCGCGGTCCTCATCGTCCTCTACGTCGGCTCGCAGCTGCTCTCGAGCGTGATGATGAGCACCACGGTCGACAAGAACCAGCGCCGCATCATGATCGCGCTGCCGTTCGTCTTCGTCTTCTTCATCCTGAACTTCCCGGCCGGCCTGATCCTCTACTGGATCACCACGAACTTCTGGACGGTGGGCCAGCAGTACTTCGTCCGCCGGTCCGTCGGCATGTCGGTCCCGGGCCGCCCCGGTGACCTCCCGCAGCCCGATCCCATCGACTTCGGGAAGATGTTCGGCGGGAAGGGCAAGGAGGAGCCCGTGGTGGAGGCGAAGGGCGGCAAGAAGGCGACGGGTGGCAGCACCGCGGTCGTCGCCCGCCCCGCCGGCCCCCCACCCTCGGCGCGCAAGAAGAAGAAGAAGACCGGACGGCGGCGCTAGATGGCCGATAAGAGCGAGGCGGAGCTGCTCACCGAGTTGCTCACGCGCCTGAACGACACCCTGGCGTTGGGGGCCGAGGTCGAGGTCGCGGAGCAGGACGGCACGCTCACCGGGACCCTGCACGGCGAGGAGCTCGGGCTCTTCATCGGCCGCCACGGCCAGACGATCGACGCCGTGCAGCACCTCTCGCAGCGCGCCGTCGCCACGCTCGTGGGCGAGCAGCGCCGGGTTGTCGTGGACGCCGAGGGCTACCGCGCCCGGCGTCAGGAGGCGCTGGAGCGCCAGGCCGCCGAGGCCGCGGACGATGCGGTCGCCTCCGGGCGTGCCGTCGCCCTCGACGCCATGACGGCCGGGGAGCGGCGGCTGGTGCACGAGTACCTCCGAGATCGCGGGGACGTCGACACGCACTCCGAGGGTGAGGAGCCCGACCGCCACCTCGTCGTCTCGCCCACCGCGCAGTCCTAGGACGTTTCACGTGGAACGTCCTACCCCGCGGTCCGCGTTTCACGTGGAACCTCGACCGCCGGCACCGACGCCGGCGTTTCACGTGCAACCCCCGCTCCGATGAGCACCCTCCGCGCCCGCATCGTCGGCCTGGTCGGGCAGTTCGACCTGCCGGAGGGCTCCGCGGCGCCGCTCCGCGCCCTCCTCGACGTCGTCGAGCGCGATCCGACGGCGCCCACGACCGTCACGGACCCGCACCTCGGGGTCGAGACCCACGTCGCCGACTCGCTCGACGGCCTCCTGGTGCCCGAGCTCCGCGCGGGGCGCGTGATCGCGGACCTCGGCGCAGGTGCCGGATTCCCCGGGCTCGTGCTCGCGGTCGCCCTCCCGGGTGCCCGTGTCACGCTCGTGGACAGCGTCGGCAAGAAGTGCGCGTTCATGCGCCGGGCGGCAGAGGCCGCCGGTCTCTCGAACGTGGCGGTCGTGCACGCGCGTGCCGAGGACTGGCCCGAGGGCACCGAGCGCCACGACGTCGTCACCGCGCGGGCCGTCGCCTCGCTCAGCGTCCTCGTCGAGTACGCGGCGCCGCTCCTGGCCCTCGACGGGCACCTCGTCGCCTGGAAAGGGGCGCGCGACGCCGCCGAGGAGGCCGACGGAGCGGCCGCAGCGGCCGCAACCGGCCTGGAGCCGGTTCGCGTGGACGCGATCCCTCCACGCAGGGGCGCCGAGAACCGCCACCTGCACGTGTACGTGAAGACCGCGCTGACCCCCGCGAAGTATCCCCGGCGCCCCGGAATGGCCCGCAAGCGGCCCATCACCGGCTGAAAGGCGCGCAAGGAGCGGCGAAGACGGGCGCCTCGGGGGTGAGTCGCGCC
The DNA here is from genome assembly GCA_025964065.1 of Solirubrobacterales bacterium. Classification (GTDB taxonomy): domain Bacteria; phylum Actinomycetota; class Thermoleophilia; order Solirubrobacterales; family Solirubrobacteraceae; genus Paraconexibacter. Next base: position 14,031 of record JAOPZO010000388.1, read on the forward strand.
GCTCTCCGACCGCGACGCGCCGTACTCTGGCTGGCAGATGGGGACGATCTACGCCATTGCCAACCAGAAGGGCGGGGTGGGCAAGACCACGACGGCCGTGAACGTCGCCGCCTGCATCGCGGAGGCCGGCTACGAGACGCTGCTGGTCGACATCGATCCGCAGGCGAACGCCACCGTGGGCCTGGGTCTGCCGAAGGATTCGGAGCCGAACGTCTACTCCGTGCTCGTCGGGGAGGTCCGCGCCGAGGAGGCGCTGCTGCCGACGGCGATCGAGCGGCTGCGCGTGCTGCCCTCGCACCCCGACCTCGCGGGCGCGAACATGGAGCTCCCGCGCCGCACAGGGTCGGAGAACCTCCTGCGCGACGCCCTCGCGCCGCTCAAGGAGCGCTTCGCGTTCATCATCCTCGACTGCCCGCCGTCGCTCGGCCCGTTGACCGTCAACGCCCTGGTGGCCGCGGACCGCGTGATCGTCCCGGTGCAGACGGAGTACTTCGCGCTCGAGGGGCTCGCCGGCCTGCTCGACACCCTCGCGCTCGTGCAGCGGGAACTGAACCCGCGGCTCACGGTCGCCGGGATGCTCCTGACGATGCACGACGGCCGCACACGCCTGGCCCGGGACGTGGAGCGCGAGGTCCGCCAGCACTTCCCGAAGCTCGTCTTCGACACCGTCATCCCGCGCAACGTCCGGATCGGCGAGGCGCCGTCGTACGGCGTCCCCGTGATCCACCATGACCCGCTCTGCCAGGGCGCCGACGCGTACTTCGAGCTCGCGAAGGAGGTGGCCGCCCGTGGCTAGGCCGACCGGGATGGGGCGCGGCCTCGGGGCGATCCTCGCGGTCTCGGCACCCGCCGAGGGCGAGGAGCGTGACGACCTCCGCGAGCTGCCGGTCGAGCTCGTCGCCCCGAACGCGAACCAGCCCCGCAAGCAGTTCGACCAGGACGCGCTGCAGGCGCTCGCCGACTCCCTGGGGGAACGCGGCGTGCTGCAGCCCGTGCTCGTGCGGCCCGTGGCGGGCGGGACCTACGAGCTCGTCGCGGGGGAGCGCCGCTGGCGCGCCGCGCAGCTCGCGGGGCTCGAGACGATTCCCGCGCTCGTCCGGGAGCGCGACGATGCGCAGACCCTCGAGGTCGCGCTCATCGAGAACATGGCCCGGCAGGACCTCAACCCCATGGAGGAGGCGCGCGCCGTCGCCGCGCTCGTCGAGGAGCTCGAGCTCACCCGCGAGCAGGTCGGCAGGCGCCTCGGGCGCTCACGGGTCGCGGTCTCCAACCTCCTGCGCCTCCTGGACCTGCCGGACGAGGCCGTCGAGCTCTTGGAACGCGGGGCGCTCACCGAGGGCCACGGGCGCGCGCTGCTTCTGGCCCCGGACCACGCGGACCGGCGCCGGCTCGCGCGGGACGCCGCGGCGGAGGGCTGGTCCGTGCGGGTGACCGAGGCGCGTGCCCGCGAGGC
>JAOPZO010000407.1 GCA_025964065.1 Solirubrobacterales bacterium
GGACCTCCCGCGCGCCGTCGCCGCAGCTCGCGCTCCCCCGTGCCCCGAGGCGCGTCACCCCCGCCACCGCGCCCGACTCGACGGCGGCCGGCAGCCACGCCGGGTCGATGCCGAGCGCGTCGCAGACTTCGCCGCTCCACGCGCGCGCCGCGACGTCGAAGAGCAGCGTGCCGCTCGCATCGCTCACGTCCATCGCGAGCTCGCCGCCGCCGAGCAGCCGCCGCCGCACCTCGTCCTTCGGGAGCAGCACGTGGCGGATCGCCCCGAAGACCTCGGGCTCGTGCTCGCGGAGCCAGAGGAGCTTGGGCGCGGTGAAGCCGGCGAGCGCCCGGTTGCCCGTCAGCTCGACGAGCCGCTCGAACCCCACGCGCTCCTCGATCTCCGCGCACTGCGCCTGCGTCCGCCCGTCGTTCCAGAGGATCGCGGGACGGAGCACCTCGTGGCCGGCGTCGAGCGCGACGAGCCCGTGCATCTGCCCCGCGAGGCCGATGCCGTCGGCGTGCCCCGCGTCGAGCTCGGCCAGCACGGCCTGCGCGCCCGCCCACCAGTCCTCCGGGTCCTGCTCCGCCCACCCGGGCCGCGGCGTGGCGAGCGCGTGCGCGCGCTCCGCCACCCCGAGGACCGTGCCGGCCTCGTCGATGGCGACCCCCTTCACCGAGGAGGTTCCGACGTCGAGGCCGACCAGGCGGGTCACCGCGCTGCGGGAACCGGTGCTCCGAGCGCGCCGTAGACGAGCTCGTACGCCCGCACGGCGTCCTTGTTCGACTGCGCCTCACGCAGGGCGTCCTCGTCGATCTTCGCGGCGACGGAGTCGATGAACCGCCACTGCTCGACCGAGCGCCGCACGGCCGCGACCTGATCCTCCGTGTACGGGTAGAGGTCGAGCCCGAGCCACTCGCCGTCGGCCCCGTAGTCCGCGCGCCGCAGCTCGAGCGCCAGCTCCAGCGTCTCCATGAAGGCCGTCGCGCCGACCATGTTGTCGTCGTCGAAGGTCCCCCAGCCCGAGTTCGCGTGCTGATGGCCGAGCAGCCCCTCCGCGTTCAGCAGCGACGCGTACTCCGGGAGGTGCTCCCCGTTCATGATCAGGTGCTGCCAGTCCATGTTCACCTGCACGTTGCGCACGCCCCGCGCGCGGAGCGTGTGGATGACGTGGAGGCACATGCCGATGTTCCGCATGAAGATCTTCATCGCGGGCTCGGAGTTCTTGTGCTCGAGGAAGAGCTTGATCCCGCCCGCCTCGCAGCGCCGGGCGATCGCCTCGACGCCGTCGATGAAGCGCGCCCAGCTCTCCGCGTAGGCCGTCTGGAAGGGGTAGTTGTAGCCCTCGACCCCCGGCCAGAGGATGAAGTTCGCGCCGAGCGAGGCCGCGAAGTCGACGCCACGGAGCGCCTCCTCGAGCGCCGCGTCGCGCGTCGTGTCGTCGGGGGAGGAGAGCCCGCCCTTCCCGAAGCGCGGGTTCAGGTGCGTGCCCGCGCAGATGCACACGATCGGGTGGCCGTCGAGCGCCTCGCGGACCTCGTCGAGGTTCTCCTCGGAGAGCTCCTGCGGGTAGTGGAACTCGTAGCCGTCGACGTACCCGTCGAGGCCGGCGACGGCGCGGCGGACCTTGTCGGCGGTCGACTCGGCGCCCGCCTCGGGCTGGTAGCCGTCGGGGACGAAGCGGGTGACCATCCCGCTGAGGGCCCAGATGCCAAGGGAAACCTTCATGGTGCGACTCCTTCGTGGGATGCGGCGGATGCGTAGAGGGCGGCGAGCGTGCGGGCCTGGCCGAGCGCGTCGGCGCGGCCGAGGCGCGAGGGCCGTTCGCCGGCGGCGGCCGCCTCGAGGTCGTCGAGCTCGAGCGCGTAGGAGCCGAGCGGGCTCGGGCAGTCGTGCTCCGTGAGGGCGCCGTCGCCGTCGGTGACCTGGACGACGGGACGGTTGCCGTGCCACGGGTCGTCGAGGCGCAGGCGCCCTGCGGTGCCCGTCGCGACGAGCTCGTGGTGCTTGACGGCGTCGAACGAGCAGGTGAGCGTCGCGAGGACGTCGCCCGGGAAGCGCAGCACCGCGGAGAACGAGGCGTCGACGCCGTCCCCGCCACGCACGAGCTCCCCGCTGACGCGCTCGGGCTCCGCGCCCGCGAGCGTCCGGCAGCCCGAGATGCAGTAGCAGCCGAGGTCCATGAGCGCACCGCCCTCGAGCGCGGTCTCCCAGCGGACGTCGGCCGGGTCCGTCAGCGTGAACGAGAAGTGCGCGTGAAGCGCGCGGAGCTCCCCGATCGCGCCCTCCTCCACGAGCTGCCGCGCGCGGAGCGCCTGCGGGTGGTGGCGCCACATGAACGCCTCGGCGAGCACGAGCCCGCGGGCCTCCGCCAGGTCGAAGCACGCGGCGACCCGGTCGGGGTGCGGGCTGAACGGCTTCTCGACGAGCACGTGCTTGCCCGCCTCGAGCGCCTTCAGCGTCCACTCCACGTGCATGCCGTTCGGCAGGCCGATGTAGACCGCGTCGACCTCGGGGTCGGCCAGCAGCTCCTCGTAGGAGCCGTGCGCGCGGGGCAGGCCCTTCTCGGCCGCGTAGGCCTGCGCCCTCTCGAGCGAGCGGGAGCCCACCGCGACCCAGCGCTCCTGCTTGGCGGGGTCTGCGCCGAGCAGCGCGTCGTTGATCCGGGCGGTCGAGAGCAGCCCCCAGCGCAGCACCGCGGTCATGCCCTGCCCGCGTTCTCGCGACCCCGGCGGGAGATGGAGTCGACGGCGACGGCGGCGAGCAGCACGAGGCCGGTGACCACGAACTTCGTCCCCGAGCTCAGGCCGAGCAGCCCGAGCCCGTTGTCGATCGACATGATCACCATCGCGCCGAGGATCGCCGAGCGGATGTTGCCCCGCCCGCCGAACAGCGACGTGCCGCCGATGACGGCCGCGGCGATGGAGTAGAGGAGGATCGAGCCCGAGCCGGCGTTCGTGTCGACGGAGCGCAGGCGCGAGGCCAGCACGATGCCGCCCAGCGCCGCCATCGAGGAGGCGATCATGAAGCAGGCGATCTTCACCCGGTCGACGTTGATGCCCGCGCGCCGTGCGGCCTCGGCGTTGCCGCCGACCGCGTACACGTGGCGGCCGAACGTCGTGCGGTTCAGGACGTACGTCCAGAGGATGAAGAGCCCCGTGAGGAGCAGGAAGACGTACGGCACGCCGCGGTCGTCGTTCGCCACGGCGACCACCGCCGCGCCGATCGCGGCGAGGGCCGCGACCCGGAGCACGAGGAGCGCGATCGGCTCCGCGGGCAGCGCGGCCTTCGCACGGGCACGGCGCCCGCTGAGGAGGACCCCGGCGTAGAGGGCGATCCCCAGGAGCAGGACGAGCCAGGCGATCCCGTCCGAGAGGAAGTCGTTCGCGACGCCGATGATCGTGTCGTTCTGGATCGTCACCGTGCCGCGGGTGCCGATGAGCAGCAGCACGACGCCGTTCCAGCCGAGCAGCCCCGCGAGCGTCACGACGAACGAGGGGATCCCGAGCTTCGTGATGAGCAGGCCGTGCAGCAGGCCGATGGAGGCGCCGATGGCGATCGCGATGACGATCGCCGGTCCCGCGCTGAGCTCGTTCGAGCCGTCGGGCAGCAGCATGAGCGCCGTGGCGACGCCCGCCACGCCGGCGACGTAGCCGACCGAGAGGTCGATCTCGCCGAGCAGCAGGACGAAGACGACCCCCATCGCGATGACCGCCGTGGCGGCGAGCTGCACGATGAGGTTGACGAAGTTGCCCGACGTGAGGAAGCGGTCGTTCTGGCTCTGGAAGACCACGACGATCACCAGCAGCCCGATGATGATCGGCAGGATGCCGAGGTCGCCGGCGCGGATGCCGGCCCACCAGCGGCGGGCGGCGTCACCGACGCTGTCGCCTGCGGGGGCGACGGTGGACGGGGCGGCCGGGGAGGCCTCCACGGGGGGCACCTGGGTGCTCATGCGACGACCTCCTCGGCGAGGCCGGGGACCTTCGAGAGCTTCCCGGCCGTGATGGACTCGACGACCTGCGTCTGCGTGACCTCGGCGGTCCTGTGCTCCGCGATCGACTGCCCGAGGCGCAGGACGGTGATGGAGTCCGCCACCTCGAAGATGTCGTGCAGGTTGTGGGAGACGAGGACCACCGCGAGGCCCTGCTGGCCCAGGCGCTTCACGAGATCGAGGACCTGGCGGGTCTGCGCGACGCCGAGGGCGGCCGTCGGCTCGTCGAGGATGACGACCTTCGAGTTCCACATCACGGCCTTGGCGACCGCGACGCTCTGGCGCTGCCCGCCCGAGAGGCCGGCGACGGTCTGGCGGACGGAGCGGATCGTGGTGACGCTGAGCGAGTCGAGCGTCTCCTTCGCGCGGCGCTCCATCGAGACCTCGTCGAGGCGGCGGAGCGAGCCGAGCTGCTCACGGCCGAGGAACATGTTCTGGACGACGTCGAGGTTGTCGGCGAGCGCGAGGTCCTGGTAGACGACCTCGATGCCGAGCGCGGCCGCGTCCTTCGGGCCGTGGACCTGGACCGGGTTCCCGTCGAACAGGACCTCGCCCGCGTCGATGGGGTAGATGCCCGCAACGCACTTGATGAGCGTCGACTTGCCGGCGCCGTTGTCGCCCACGAGGGCCATGACCTCGCCGGGGTGGACCTTGAAGTCGACCTGGTACAGCGCCTGGACCGCGCCGAAGCGCTTCGACACGCCGCGCAGCTCGAGGATCGGGTGCGTGCTCATTGCTGTTCCTTTCGTGCGGGACAGGAGGGGCGGGGCGGCCCGCGCGGGGCCGCCCCGGTCGGCTCCTAGAGACCGGCCTCGGTGCACATGGACTCGAACTTGCCGGCGCAGACGTCCTCGCGCTTGAGGAAGTCGTCCTCGATGACCTTGGAGATGTTCTCCCTGGTGATCTTCTCCGGCGTCAGCAGCACGGACGGGACCTTGCGGGACTCGTCGTCGCTCTCGCCGTTGACGAGGCCCGACGGCGGCTCCTCGCCCCTGGCGAGCGCGATCGCGAGCTTCGCGGCCGCGTCGGCCTCGGCCTTGATGGCCTTGTAGACCGTCATGTACTGGTCACCCGCGAGGATGTTCTGGATCCCCTCGAGCGTCGCGTCCTGCCCCGTGACCGGGATCTGGTCGAGCTTGCGCTGCTTGAGCGCGGAGATCGCCGCGTTGGCCAGGCCGTCGTTGGCGGCCAGGACGCCGTCGACCTTGTTGTCGGCCTTCTGCAGCATCTGCTCGAAGATCGTCAGCGCGCGCTGGTTGTCCCAGTCGGGCACGGACTGATCGGCGACCTCCTTCCAGTCGCCGGACTCGAACTTCGGGTTGATGACCGAGTCGTAGCCCTTCTTGAAGAGCGTCGCGTTGTTGTCGGTAGGAGAGCCGTTGAGCACGGCGACCTGGGCGCCCTGCTTGTCGCCGAGGCAGTCGGCGAGGCCCTGACCCTGCAGCTCGCCGACCTTCTCGTTGTCGAACGAGACGTAGTAGTCCTGCGCGTCGGTGTCGAGCGTGAGGCGGTCGTAGTCGATGACCTTGACGCCCTGCGACTTGGCGTTCGCGGCGATGGCCGCGCCGGAGCCCGAGTCGAGGTTCACCAGCAGGAGGACCTTGGCCCCGTTGGTGATGGCCTGCTCGGCCTGCTGCTGCTGCGTCGACTTGTCACCCTC
>JAOPZO010000418.1 GCA_025964065.1 Solirubrobacterales bacterium
GCCTCGCGCTCCGCACGGTCCTCTGCGCGCGCCGCGAGGACCTCGCGCGCTTCGACGAGGCGTTCGAGGAGGTCTTCGGCGGCGAGGTCGTCGAGACCGCGGACGGCATCGACCTCGGCCCGGAGGCGCGGCTCGCGCTCCCGCGCACGACGAACCCCGACGCCCCCGCGGCGCCCGCGCCCGACGACGAGCAGCCCCAGCGCGCGCCCGCCGCGTTCTCCGAGGCCGAGCTGCTGCACGACAAGGACTTCGCGGAGTACTCCCCGCGAGAGCGCGCCGCCGCCCGCGCGATCCTCAAGGAGCTGGCGCAGCACGGCCCTACGCGCCTCGGGCGCCGCACGCGGCCCGTCCGCGTCGGCGGCACCCGGCCCGACCTGCCGCGCACGCTTCGCGCGTCGCTGCGCACGGGCGGGGAGCCCATCCACATCGCCCGGCGCGGCCCGACGCCCGTCCCGCGCCCCCTCGTCCTGCTGCTCGACGTGAGTGGCTCGATGGCGCCCTACTCGCGGATGCTGATGCAGTACGCGCAGGCCGCCTCGGTCGCCCGCCGGCAGGTCGAGGCGTTCGCGTTCGGCACCCGCCTCACCCGCATCACGCTGGAGCTGCGCGACCGCGATCCGGACCGGGCGCTCGAGCGCGCGAGCGCCGCCGTCGAGGACTGGTCGGGCGGCACGCGCATCGGCGCGGCGCTCGGGGAGCTCTCGCGGACCCACGGTCGCCGGCTCGGGCGCGGTGCCGTCGTCGTCATCCTGAGCGACGGGTGGGACCGCGGGAAGCCCGAGCTCCTGGCGAGCGAGATGGCGCGCCTGCGCCGCTCGACCCACCGCACGATCTGGCTCAACCCGCTCAAGGCGACGCCGGGCTACGCGCCGCTCGCCCGCGGGATGGCCGCCGCCCTGCCGCACACGGACCACTTCCTGGCCGGCAACTCGCTGCGCTCGCTCGCCGAGCTCGCGGTGCTGCTGCGGGTCGGGCTCGCCGAGGACGAACCGAGGAGCGCCGCAGCATGAGGGACGTCGTCACCCACCTGGACCGCTGGAGCGCTGCCGGCACCCCCGCCGTGACCGCCACGGTCGTCGCCGTGAAGCGCAGCGCGCCGCGGCCTCCCGGGGCGAAGATGGCCGTCGCGGGCGACGGGACCGTGCAGGGCATGGTCAGCGGCGGGTGCGTCGAGGGCGCCGTCGTCCTCGCCGCCGAGGAGGTGCTCGGGGGCGCCGCGCCCAGGCTCCTGCACTTCGGCATCGCCGACGAGGAGGCATGGGAGGTCGGGCTGCCCTGCGGCGGGGAGATCGGCGTGTGGGTCGACCGGGTCGAGGGCGCGCCCATGGAGGGCTTCCGGGCGCTCGCCCGCGAGGGCGGGCGCGGGGCGCTCGTCACGCGGCTCGACGACGGCGCGAAGCTCCTCGTCAGCGTCGACGGCACGCGCACGGGGAGCCTCGGGAGCCCGGACCTCGACGCGGCGGCCACGCGGGCGGCGGAGGAGCTCATGTGGGGAGAGCGCTCCGCCCAGCGCGACCTCGAGGGCGTTCCGGTCTTCGTCGACGCGACCGCCCCGGCCCCGCGGCTTCTCATCATCGGCGCGGTCGACCTCGCGCGCGCCCTCTGCCGGCTCGCGCGCGTCATGGGCTGGGAGCCGTACGTCGCCGACCCGCGCGGGCGCTTCGCGACCCCGGATCGCTTCCCCGAGGCCGAGGAGGTCATCGCGGCGTGGCCCGCCAAGGCGTTCGCGCGGCTCGGCCCGATCGACCGCGGCACCTCGATCGCGATCCTCACCCACGACCCCAAGATCGACGACGCGGCGCTCGAGCTCGCGCTGCGCTCCGATGCGGGCTACATCGGCGCGATGGGCTCGCGGCGGATGCAGGCGCGGCGCCGCGAGCGGCTCCTCGAGCTCGGCCTCACCGAGGACGAGCTCGGCAGGATGGCCGCGCCGATCGGGCTCGACCTGGGCGCGCTCAGCGTCGAGGAGACCGCGCTCGCGGTCATCGCGGAGATCGTCGCGCTGCGCCACGGGCGCGAGGGCGGGCGGCTCAAGGACGCGGCCGGGCGCATCCACGAGGTCGAGGCATGAGCACCACCGACCAGGAGCCGCGGCTCTTCGGCGTGCTGCTCGCCGCGGGCGCCGCGCGGCGCTTCGGCTCGCCCAAGCAGCTCGCCGAGCTCGACGGCCGGCCGCTCGTGCTCCACGCGCTCGGGCGGATGCTCTGCCTGGCACGGCTCGAGCGCGTCCTCGTCGTCGTCGGCGCGCACGGCGACGCGGTCGCGGCGACGCTCGAGGAGGCGGGCTGGGAGGGCGTGGAGGTCGTCCGCTGCCCGGACTGGGAGGAGGGGATGGGCGCCTCCCTGCGGACGGGGGTCGCGGCCGCCGCGCGCGCCGGCGCCGACGCCGTGCTGGTCCACCTCGCCGACCTCCCGCGGGTCACCCCGCACGTGATGTCCCGCGTGCTCGAGACGGCCTGCGACGCGCGCGGCGACCTCCTCGGCGTGCCGGCGCGCGCAAGCTACGGCGGGGAGGACGGGCACCCCGTCGTGCTCCCCGCCGAGCTCTTCCCCGGAGTCGCCGCGCTGCGGGGCGACACGGGCGCCCGCGAGCTCCTCGCGGGCCCGGGCACCCTGCGCTTCGAGGCCGGCCACCTGGCCGACCCCACCGACGTCGACACCCCCGAGACCCTGGAGTCGCTCACATGAAGCTCGACCAGACGTTCACCGTGCACGCCGATCCCGACGTGGTCTGGGAGGCCCTCACCGACGTCATGCGCGTCGCGCCGAACCTCCCGGGCGCGGCGATCACCGAGGACGCGGGCGACGGGCAGTTCAAGGGCGAGTTCAAGGTGAAGATCGGCCCGACGACCGCCGCCTACAACGGTGCGATGAAGATCGAGAGCCTCGACCAGGACGCGCGGGTCGCGACGATGAGCGCCCGCGGGACGGACAAGCGCGGCAACGGCGGCGCCACCGCGACGATCGTCTCGCGGGTCGGCGCGGACCCGGACGGGGGCGGCACGCGGGTCGACGTGGAGACGGACTTCTCCATCACCGGCAAGCTCGCGCGCTTCGGCCGCGGCGGGATGATCCAGGACGTCTCGAACCGCCTCCTGCGCGAGTTCGCCGCCAACCTCCAGGCCGACCTCGCGGGTGCTGGCGAGGCCACGCCGGCGGCGGCGCCGGCCGCCTCGGCCACGGCGCCCGGCGCGGGCGAG
>JAOPZO010000419.1 GCA_025964065.1 Solirubrobacterales bacterium
TCGCACGAGGCGCCGTTCGGATCCGGGCCCGCCCGGCGAGCTCGCAGCCGAGCGCGACCGCTCGGCGGCGACCGCGACCCGGGCGCGACGACCCGCCCGTGCCCCCGCCCTACGAGCGGAAGACGGAGCGCCCGGGGTACGTCGCGGCGTCGCCCAGGGCCTCCTCGATGCGAAGGAGCTGGTTGTACTTCGCCACGCGGTCGGAGCGGGACGGCGCGCCCGTCTTGATCTGGCCGCAGCCCGTGGCCACGGCGAGGTCGGCGATCGTGACGTCCTCGGTCTCGCCCGAGCGGTGGGACATGACCGCGCTGTAGCCGGCCTCGGTCGCCATCGCGACGGCCTCGAGCGTCTCGGTGAGCGTGCCGATCTGGTTGACCTTCACGAGGATCGAGTTGCCCGTCCCCGTGTCGATGCCGCGCTTGAGACGCTCCGTGTTCGTCACGAAGAGGTCGTCGCCGACGAGCTGCACCGTGTCGCCGAGCTTGTCCGTGAGCGTCTTCCAGCCCGCCCAGTCCTCCTCGTCCATGCCGTCCTCGATCGAGAGGATCGGGTACTTGCCGGCGAGGACGGCCCAGTAGTCGGCCATCTCCTCGGACGAGAGCTTGCGGCCCTCGTGCTCGAGGTCGTAGACCCCGCCCTTGTAGATCTCGGAGGTCGCCGGGTCGAGCGCGATCGCGATGTCCTCGCCCGGGACGTAGCCCGCGGCCTCGATCGCCTTCACGAGGTACTCGAGCGCCTCCTCGTTGGAGCCGAGGTTCGGTGCGAAGCCGCCCTCGTCCCCCACGCCGCCGCCCAGGCCCTGGTCGTGCAACGTCTTCTTGAGCGCGTGGAAGACCTCGGTGCCCATCCGCAGGCCCTCGGAGAACGAGGGCGCGCCCACGGGCACGACCATGAACTCCTGGAAGTCGACGGAGTTGTCGGCGTGCGAGCCGCCGTTGAGGACGTTCATCATCGGGACGGGCAGGACGTTCGCGTCCGCGCCCCCGAGGTGGCGCCAGAGCGGCTGGCCGGCTTCGGCCGCCGCCGCCTGCGCGTTGGCCAGGGAGACGCCGAGGATCGCGTTCGCGCCGAGGCGCGACTTGTTCCTCGTGCCGTCGAGTTCGATCAGCGCCCGGTCGAGGGCACCCTGGTCGCCGGCGTCGAGGCCCTTGATGGCCCCGGCGATCTCGCCGTTGACGTTGCCCACCGCCTGCGTGACGCCCTTGCCGGCCCAGGCCTTGCCGCCGTCGCGGAGCTCTGTGGCCTCGAACTCGCCCGTGGAGGCGCCCGAGGGGACCGCGGCGCGGCCGAAGGCGCCCGACGTGAGCCTCAGCTCGACCTCCACCGTCGGGTTGCCCCGGGAGTCGAGGATCTGCCGGGCGTGGACGTGCTCGATCTGGGTCATGCTTCCCTCGCTTGCGCGTAGAACTTGCGTCGTTGGTGCGGCGTCAGGTCGTCCCAGGCGCTCCCGGCGTCCTCGCCCAGGCGCTCGGCGGCGTCGACCCGACCCCGGAACCTACCGGCCGCTGCCCGCAGGGCGAGCTCCGGGTCCACGTGCAGGCGCCGGGCGGCGTCGACGGCCGCGAAGAGCGCATCGCCGACCGCCGTGAACGCCGCCGCCGCGTCCTCCCGGGTCGCCGCCTCGAGCGCCTGCGCGCTCGCCACCACGGGCTCGGGCTCGGACTCGAGCCCGGAGGTCCTCGCGCGCCGCTGCACCTTGCGCGCGTACAGGGGCGCCGGGAGGTTCTCGGGCACCTCGCCGAAGATCCCGGGCTCGCGGCCGGCCTCGCCCTTCTTGATCTCGTCCCAGTTCGCGAGGACCTCCCCCGCGGAGCTGACCTCGGCGTCGGAGAACACGTGCGGGTGGCGGTGGACGAGCTTGTCGTGGACGTGCTGCGCGACCTGCTCGAGCGAGCCCGCCCCGCGCTCCTCGAGCAGCAGGGAGAGGAAGTGCACCTGGAAGAGCACGTCGCCGAGCTCATCGAGGAGCTTCGCGTCGTCCCCCGCCATCGCGGCGTCCGCCAGCTCGTAGGCCTCCTCGACCGTGTGCGGCACGATCGTGCGCTCGTCCTGCTCGCGATCCCACGGGCACTCCACGCGGAGGCGGCGGGTCAAGGCGTCCAGGCGGTCCACGGCGTCCATGCCGCCGGACGCTAGCGCGGCGGTGCCCGCAGCCCTGGGGGCGGATCTGGTCCCGCGCGTCGGCGGGGGAGCGGGACCTCCTCGGCGCCGCTCCCGCCACCGCCCAGGGGCGCCGCCCTACGACGGCGCGGGGGCGCCGCGAAACGCTCTACGGCTGGACCGGGGTCCCGCCGTCCGTGCCCGTGGCGCCCGTCGCCGGCGCACCCGTCGAGGTCGTCTTGGGCTTCGGGGCGTTCTCGCAGTCCTGCGTCACGAAGCCGTCCTTGCAGCTCGTCTCGCTCTTCCACTTCTTCCGGAAGTCCTCGACGAAGGTGTCGAGCGCCTTCTGCTGGTTCTGCGACGCGAGAAGCTGCTTGATGGTCTCCGTCGACTGCTTCAGCGACTGCTGCGAGGCCTTCGTGATCTTCTGGACCTTGAAGACGTAGTAGCCGAACTGCGTCTTGACCGGACCGGCGAGCTCGCCCTTGTCCGCGGCGAAGACGGCCTCGTCGAGCGCCTTCTCCTGCTGGCCCTTGGCCACCGCGAGGAGGACGCCGCCCTGGCCCTTGGACGCCTGGTCGATCGAGTACTCCTTGGCGACCGTCTTGAACGACGCGCCGCCGGCGAGCTCCTTGCGGGCCTGGTCGGCCTTGGCCTTCGTCTTCGTCAGCACGATCCGCAGGTCGCGGCGCTCGGGCTGCGCGAAGCGGGCCTTGTTCTTGTCGTAGTACGCCTTGATCTGCGCGTCGGTGACCTTGTCCTTGCCCTTGACGATCGACTCGCGGAGCTTGTTCGAGAGCGTGTCGAGGCGGACGCGGAAGAGCAGGTCGGCCTCGGTCATGCCCGAGGACGCCAGGAACTTCTTGTAGTCCGCGGCCTTCGGGAAGCTCTGCTTCTTCGTCGACTCGAACTGCTTCTTCACCTCGGCGTCGGTGACCTTCACGTCACGGTCGCCGGCCTCGCCCTGGATCCACTGCGAGGAGATGAGGAACTGGAGGACCTGGTCGCGCAGCGCCTCGTACTCCGTCTTGCACTGGGCCTTGAACTGGGTGTCCGTCGGCTTGGGCTGCCCCTTCGCCGGCTTGGGCGCGGTCTTGGCCTTCTCGGCGATGCAGCTCTTGAAGTCGGGCGGCTCGGGGATCGAGACCTTCGGCTTCTCGCCGGTCTGGGCCGCTTGGGGGTTGACCTGGGAGGCCTGGGAGAGCGCCGCGACGGTCAGCCAGTGCTCGTAGGCGTCCTTCTTGATCGCGGTGTCGCCCACGCGGGCGACGGCGTTCCCGGGGATGGACTCCTCACCGCAGGCCACGAGACCCGCGGCGGCGACGGAGGCTGCGCTGAGCGCAAGGATGGATCGACGGAAGTTCAGCTGCACGGTGCGCAGGGTAGACAAGTCACCTTCAAGCGCGCGTAAGGGCCAGCAGCACGTCCGCCGCCCGGACCACCGCCGGGAAGCGCGCCTCGGGGGCATCCGGGACCTTCACGCTCCACTGGGAGCGCCCCGGCTCGTACGTCGACTCGGGGATCTCGGCCTTGAGCTGCGCCGCGTCCGCCGGCTCGAGGTCGACGGGCGTGACGGTGAGCCGGCCCTGCCGGAACGACACGGCCCGCGCCCCCGCCTGGCCGAGCTTGATGCGTGCCTGCTGCAGCGTCAGGAGGTTGTCGAGCGGCTCCGGGACGGGGCCGAAGCGGTCCTCCAGCTCGTCCCGCAGGGCGGCGACGTCGGCCACCTCGCGGGAGGAGGCGATCCGGCGGTGGACGTCGATCTTCGCCTGCTCGTAGGGCACGTAGTCCGCGGGGATGTAGGCGTCGACGGAGACGTCGAGGCGGACGGGCTCGGTCGCGTCGGAGTCCTCGTCGGCCGGCCCGGCCTCGGTGACGGCCTCGTCGAGCATCTGCATGTAGAGCTCGAAGCCGAGCGCCGCCACGTGCCCGGACTGCTCGTCGCCGAGGAGGTTGCCCGCGCCGCGCAGCTCGAGGTCGCGCATGGCGATCTTGAAGCCCGCGCCGAGCTCCGTGTAATCCGAGAGCGCGCTGAGGCGCTTCTGCGCGTCCTCCGTGAGGGCCGCCGCCGAGGGGTAGAGGAGGTACGCGTAGGCCCGCTCGCGGCTTCGGCCGACCCGCCCGCGGATCTGGTAGAGCTGGCTCAAGCCGAACATGTCGGAGCGCTCGACGATGAGCGTGTTCGCCTGCGGGATGTCGATGCCCGACTCGATGATGCTCGTGGCGACGAGGACGTCCGCCTCGCCGCGCAGGAACTCGAGCATCCGCTCCTCGAGCTGGGTCTCGTCGAGCTGGCCGTGGGCGACCGTGAAGGTCATGTCGGGGCAGAGGCCGCGGAGCCGCTCGGCGGTCTCGTCGATGGTCTCCACGCGATTGTGCAGGAAGAACGCCTGACCGCCGCGCCCCTTCTCGCGCTTGAGCGCCTGCTTGACGAGCTCCTCGTCGTACTCGCCGATGTAGGTCTTGACGGGACGGCGCCCCTCGGGCGGCGTCTCGATCACGGAGATGTCGCGCAGGCCGGCGAGGCTCATCTGCAGCGTCCGCGGGATCGGCGTGGCGCTCATCGCGATGACGTCCACGCGGAGCTTGAGCTGCCGCAGCAGCTCCTTCTGCTTCACGCCGAAGCGCTGCTCCTCGTCGACGATGAGCAGCCCGAGGTCCTTCGGGCGCATGTCGCGGCCGAGCACGCGGTGGGTGCCGACGAGGATGTCGATCTTCCCCTCGTTGAACTCCGCGATCGTCGCCTTCTGCTCCTTCGGGGTGCGGAAGCGCGAGATCTGCCCGATCGTGAACGGATAGTCCTTCATCCGCTCGGAGAACGTCCCGTAGTGCTGCTGGGCGAGGATCGTCGTCGGGGCGAGCACGAGCACCTGCTTGCCGTCACCCGCGGCCTTGAAGGCAGCGCGCAGCGCGACCTCCGTCTTGCCGTAGCCCACGTCGCCGCAGATCAGGCGGTCCATGGGCTGGTTGCGCTCCATGTCGGCCTTCACGACCTCGATGGCATCGCGCTGGTCGGCGGTCTCCGTGTACGGCCACTTCGCCTCGAACTCGCGCTGCCAGTCCGAGTCGGCCTCGAAGGCGTAGCCCGTGCGGCGCCGGCGCTCGGCGTAGAGGGTGATGAGCTCGCCCGCAAGCTCCTGCGCGGCCTTGCGGGCGCGCGTCTTCATCGTCTCCCAGCTCTTGCCGCCGAGCTTGGAGAGCGGCGGGTGCGCGCCGCCCGCGCCGACGTACCGCGAGATCTTCGCGAGCTGCTCCACCGGCATGAAGACCTTGTCCGTGCCGGCGAACTCGAGCTCGAGGTAGTCGCGCGTCACCCCCGCGACGGTCTTCGTCTCGAACCCGGCGAAGCGGGCGAGGCCGTGGTCCTCGTGGACGACGATGTCGCCCGTGCGCAGGTCGGCGAACGAGCGCAGCGCGCCGCGCCGCCGCTGGTTCGCGCTCTGGCCGCCCGTGCGCTCAGCGCGCTTGCGACGGAAGAGCCGGTGCTCCGGGATGATCGCGACGCGGATGCCCGCGGCGACGAAGCCGTCGCGGAGCGCGGCCGTGGTGAAGACGAGCTCGGGCTCGACGAGGCGGTTCCCGCCCGCCTCCGCCTCGCCGATCCAGCGCGCCTTGAGCCGCGCGAGGTTGTACTGCGCTCGCTCGCCCTCGCCACGGCGCGGCCAGGAGACCACGGTGCGGTAGCCGCCGCGGACGAGCTTCTCGAGCTCGGGCTCGGCGTCCTTGAGCGAGCGGGCGGCGACGTCCGCGGCCTGCGCGCGGAACTGGATCGCCTGGTCGCCCGAGATGCTCGAGAGCTTGATGTGCGCGCCCTCGAGCGCGGCCTGCAGGTGCTTGGGCGGGACGTAGAGGTTGTGGGCCTCCTCGTCGTGGAAGGCGGCGCAGACGTCCTGCCAGTGGTCCGAGAGCGCCGGGGCGATCTCCTCCTCGGCCGCGACGAGCACGACGGCGTCCTCCGGGACGAGGTCGAGGAACGCGTGGAAGCGGTCGACGGGCAGGAGCTCGGAGATGTCCGGGCGGTCCTCCGCGTCGGAGACGCCCGCCTCCTCGGCGCCCGCGCGGTGCTCGAGCGCGAGCTCGGCGGCCGGGGCGATCTCCACGGACTGCGCCTCGCCGAGGGAGCGCTGGGTGAACGTCGAGAAGAAGCGCAGCGACTCGATCTCGATGTCGAAGAGGTCGACACGGACCGCGCGGTCCTCCGTCGCGGGGTAGACGTCGAGAATGCCGCCGCGGATCGCGAACTGGCCGCGGTCCTCGACCTGGTCCACCCGCTCGTAGCCCATCGCGACGAGCTCGGTGGCCTCCTCCTCGAGGTCCATGAGCTCCCCCACGCTCAGCGTGTGGGAGTGCGGACGCAGCGCCGGATCCGGGACCTTCTCCGAGAGCGCGACGGCGGAGACGACGACCACGGGCGGCTCGCTCGTCTCGTCGGCCTGGGCCATCATCGAGTCGAGCGCGGCGACGCGCAGGCCGACGAGGTGCGGGGGCGGACTCAGGTGCGACTCGTAGGCGACGCCGCGGCTGGGGTAGAAGCGCACGGGCCGCGGGTGCAGCCACGCCTTCAAGTCGGCCGCGAGGTCCCGCGCCTGCCGGTCGTCGCCCGCCACGACGATCGCCGGGCGCCCGAGCGCGGCGGCCCCGTCGACGCCGTCGAGGAGCGCCCCGACCATGAACGGGCGCATGGAGAGCGACACGAACGCGCGGCCGCCGTCGCGGGCGAGCGCCACCCCGTTCGGGTCGTGGTCGAGCAGGGAGAGGAGGGGGCGCAGGGACATGTGGGGGGACGCCGAACGGCCGCGCGGGGCGCGGCCGTGGGGCGCCGACCACTGTAGCCAGGGGCCGTACGGCGCCTGGGCCGGAGGGGCCCGCAGGATTCCCCGGGACCCCGCTCCCCGAACCCCTCGGTTCGAACGCCTGCACGGCGTGCGCCATCTCTCGCCGCGGAGTCAACCGTCCGGCCCCGAGCTGCGTTAGGACGAGTGACAGGGGAGCAGGTCACCCCAGCATCGACGTGGCGTTCGCGCCCGCAAAGGAGACTGCATGTCCGAAGTCAACAACCTCATCTTCGACACGATCGATCGGCAGCACAGGCACGAGAGCGCCCACACGCGCCGCACGCTCATCAAGACGACGGCCGCCGGCCTCGGCTCGATGGGTCTCCTCGGCTTCGCCGCCTCCGACGCTGCGGCTCAGGCCTCCGGCTCGAGCGCCAACTCGGTCGAGACGCTCACGACCGTCGCCGCGACGGCGGAGGTCCTCGCGACCATCGTCAACACGGTCGGTGCCGAGAAGCTCGGCTCGCAGATGGATGCCGTCACCCGCCGCAACGTCCGTGCCGCGGCGCAGCAGGAGAAGAACCACTACGAGCTCCTGACCTCCTCGGCGGTCGGCGCGAAGGCGGCGACGACGACGATCTACGTCCCGGACGTCATCTTCTCGAACCCGACGCAGCTGCTGACGGCGCTCGTGGTCGGCGACCAGCTGTTCGTGAACGCGTACCTCCTGGCCTGCACCGTGTTCGCGCGCCAGGGCACGCTCAGCGGCTCGAAGTTCGCCCGCTACACGGCCGAGATCATGGCCGTCGAGTCGGTCCACCGTGCCCTCGCCCTGCAGTCGCTCGGCAAGCTCGGCAACGACCGTGCCTACGCGAAGTTCGCGCAGCGCGAGGCCGTCGCCGGTCTTCCCTCGACGGGTCAGCCCGGCCTCTACACCGCGCCGGAGCACGTCGCGGCGCTCGAGGGCCTCGGCTTCGGCTTCGGCAAGCCGGGTTCGGTCCAGGGCACCGCGTACGAGTACGCGGAGGTCGCGGCCCGCACCCCGTCCGACCCGGACGTGAACACCCTCTCCATCTCGTAGGAGACGGAACGGCGCTCCCCTCGGGGAGCGCCACCCGCCGGACACGGAGGGCCGTCCCGACCGGCGGCCCTTCGTGCGTTCAGGGCCCGCCGGGCTCGGGCGGGGGCGGCGGGTCCATGATGCGCTCGACCGCCGCGGCCGCCCGGTCCACGAGCTCCTCGACCTCCGCGGCAGGCTGCTGCCAGCGCCCCAGGACGTAGGCCGCGACGATCTCCGGGTCCGTCGAGTCGGGCCGGCCGACGCCGATCCGGACGCGCTGGAAGTCCGGGGAGGCGAAGCCCGCCTTGAGCGACTTCAAGCCGTTGTGGCCCGCGAGCCCGCCGCCGAGGCGGGTGCGGACGTCCCCGAACTTCAGGTCGATCTCGTCGTGAACTGCGATGACCCGGTCGAGCGGGACCTTCAGGGCGCCGCGTGCGGGGCCCGCGGCCTTCCCGGACTCGTTCATGTACGTCTGCGGGAGCAGCACGCCGACCCGGGGGCCGCCGGGGGCCGTCCGGCCGTCGGCGTACAGGCCGGCCCACTTCTTCTGCGGCTTCCCCAGGCCCCAGCGCGCGCTGAGCGCGGCCGCGACCTGGAAGCCGACGTTGTGCGGCGTGCCGTCGTACTTGGCCCCGGGGTTCCCGAGGCCGACGACGAGCCAGTCGACGGGAGCGGACCCGCCCCCGAACCGCAAGCTACTCGGAGCTGTCGCCCTCGGCGGCCTCGTCGCCCCCGGCCTTGGCCTTGGCGTCCTCGCCGACGACCTCGGTCTCCGTCTCGAGCTCGTCGAGGTCGGCCTGGGTGCGCGGCGGGGTGATCGTGAAGAGCGGGGTCTCGCCGGCCAGCTCGTCCAGGATGAGCGTGACGCCGGCGGGCGCGGTCAGCCCGTCGAGGAAGACCGTGTCGTTCATCTCGGCGGTCGAGGCGTCGTACTCGATGGCCTCCGGGATGTCGTTCGGCAGCGCCTCGACCGTGACCTCGCGGGTCGGCTGCTCGAGGATGCCGCCCTCCTTGACGCCCGGGGAGTCGTCGGACCCGACGAGCACGATCGTGACCTGGGCCTCGATGGGCTTGTTCACGTCGACGCGGACGAGGTCGATGTGGGTGATCTCGCCGCGGACCGGGTGGACCTGCGACTGCTTCACGACCGCGTTCGTCGTCTGGCCGTCGAGGTCGACCTCGAGCACGGCACCCCTGGCGGCGAGCGCGTGGCGCAGCTCGAGCGCGTCGACGGAGAACGTGAGGTTCTCGCGGTCGAGGCCGTACAGGACGCCGGGGACGCTGCCGGCGCGGCGCAGCCGGCGCGTGGCGCGGGAGTGGCCGATCTCGCGCGGGGCGATCTTCAGGGTGGTGGAGTCGGTCTTGGTTGCCATGAGCGACGGGGGATGGTAGCGGGGAGGGGGCCCCCTCAGCGGCCCGCCACCTGGTCGACGCCCTTGAAGAGGCGCTGGACCTCCGCGAAGGCCGGCTTGCGCACCCCGTTGAAGGTGATGAGCCCCTTCTCGTGGATGGGCGAGTTCGGCCGCGGGTTGCCGCCGTTCCAGTTCGGGCGGACCCGGAACTCCTCGAGCGCCCAGTAGATCGCGCCCGCCAGCCAGGGCTTCGTCGCGTAGACGCCGAGGTGGTAGTTCACGAAGTCCGACTGGAACTCGAAGGTGCCCTTCTCCTCGACGGGGCCGCTGCGGTTGGCTTCCGCGCCGAACTCCGTCACGACCACGGCCTTCTTCGGGTAGCAGGCGTGCACGGAGTCGAGGTACTGGCCGAGCAGCTCGCGGTCGGCGATCTGGCCGTTCGGGCCGGGGTACCAGCCGAAGTACTCGTTCACCCCGAGCACGTCGAGCGGCCCGTACTCCGACTGGCAGCCCGCCGCGGGGTAGCCCGCGACGGCGTAGCCGACGGGGCGCGTCGGGTCGAGCTGCTTCGCCGCGCGCACGGCGCGGGCGATGTAGAAGCCCTGCACGGGGCCCGGACGGGCGGAGAGCTCGTTGCCGATGGACCAGACGACGATCGAGGGGTGGTTCTGGTTCGTCTCGATGTTGTCCTCGAGCTCACGCGCGGCGAGCTTGCGCACCTCGAGCTTCGCGAGCTCGGGGGTCTTGAGCGCGTACACGGGGATCTCGCTCCAGACCATCAGGCCCTTCTCGTCGGCGAGCTCGTGCGTGTACGGGTGCAACGGGTAGTGCGAGCGCAGCATGGTGCCGCCGAGCTCCTGCACCTCGGCGACGACCCGCTCCCGGATCTGGTTGTTGATCGCGAAGCCGAGGCGGGGGTCGTCCTCGTGCTGCCCGACCCCGCGGAAGTCGAGCTTGCGCCCGTTGAGGAGCCACCTGCCGTCGACGACCTTCACGGAGCGGATGCCGGACTTCAGGCGGTAGCGCTGGAGCTGGCGGCCGCCGCTCGAGGCGCGGAAGTCGACCGCGTAGAGGTTCGGCGCGTCGGGCGACCACAGCTTGGGCTTCGCGATGCGGATCGTGCGGGAGACCGTCGCGAGCTTCCCGGCGCCGATCGCGACGCTCCCGAAGTCGAGCTTGCGGGTGCCGAAGCGGCCCGTGATGCGCGCGCGGGTCGCGCTCGTGGCCTGGTTGCGGACGGTGAGGCGGGCGGTGACCGTCGCGGCGCACGTGGCGCACGGGAGGTCCGGGCGGACCAGGACCTTCGTGAAGTCGACCTTGTCGACCCGACGCAGGTACACCTCGCGGAGGATCCCGCCGTAGTTCCACCAGCCGCCCGTGGGGACGCCCTGGACGCTCAAGCCGGCGGGCGGGAAGTCGGTCGCCAGGCGCTTGTTCTCCACGCGCACGACGAGTCGGTTCGTGCCCGTCCGCTTCAGCACGGAGCGCGGCATGCGGAACTCGAAGGGCAGGTAGGCGCCCTTGTTCGAGCCCACGAGGCGGCCGTTCAGGTAGACCCGCGAGCGGTAGTTCACCGACTCGAAGCGCGTGACCCAGTCGAGCGCCGCCTTGGCGGACGGGAGCCTGAAGTCCTTGCGGTACCAGCCCACGCTGCCCATGAACGACTCCACGCTCTGGTCCGTCGCGTTCCAGGCGTTGGGGACGGTGACGGGGCTCCAGCCCGCACGCGTCGCCTGCTTCGCGTAGCCGTCCCTCTGTCCCCTGTTGCCCGGGTCGAGGCGGAAGAGCCACTCGCCGTCCATCAGGAAGCGGCCGGTCGGGCCGGAGGCGTAGAGCGCCTGCTCCTTCAGGGGCGACGGCGCCTGGGCGGCGGCCGGGCCGGCCACCGCGCCGAGCAGGGCGCAGGCCAGCGTGAGCAGGGCGACGGAACGGCGGGAACGCGACATGGGGAGGAGTCAGCAGCCCTTCTCGGGAGGCAGGGGCGCGCCGAGGCGCAGGAGGGTAACGGAGGCACCGGAGACGAAGCTCCAGCTGCGGCGAACGGTGATGCACTGCACGACGGCCTCGCCGCCCGACTCGACGTCGGCGGCCCACGCGACCCGCGAGCGGGCCGTCCGGTCGCCGAGCGTGAAGTTCGCGGCGGAGTCGAGGCGGAGGATCTTCACCTCGCCGGGGCGCTTCGCCCGGGCGACGCTCGCGGCGACGTCGTCGGCGCAGGGGCCGGCGCAGTCGTCGAGGCGGGCGACGACGCCCGCGACGTCACCGCGCGCCTGGTCCTCGAGCAGCGCGAAGACGGCCGCGCGCTCGCGGTTCTCCGCGGTCAGGAAGCGGGCGAGCTGGAAGGAGGCGGCCAGGAAGACGAGGACGCCCAGCGCGATGAGGACCATTCGGCGGTGCACCGGGGAGCGGAACCCGGCGCGCGCGGGGAAGTTTCGCCCGCGCGGAGCCCCCGGCGCTCAGCCCGCCTGGCCGAAGCCCTCGGGCTCGTTGAGCTCGAGGAAGCGCCGCACGCTCGCCTCCTGCTTGTCGAGCTGCTCCCCCACCCGGCGCGCGTGGCCCGCGGCGCGCTCGGCGAAGTCGGCCAGGCACCGCTCCGGGTCGTCCGGCAGGGGGTACACGTGCGCCACGTCCTGCTGGGCGCAGGCGATCCCCATGGGCGGCAGGCCCTGCGCGAGCGTCCGCGCCGAGCAGACGGGCGTGACGGTCAGGTGGTGCTCGCGGTCCACGAGCGC
>JAOPZO010000432.1 GCA_025964065.1 Solirubrobacterales bacterium
CGCGGCACCTGGGTCGACACCGACGGCGACGCGGTGCTCGAGCGCGGCCCGGGCGAGCCGCTGCGGGACCGCACCGAGCTCGCGCCCGCGAGCCGCCCCGGCCGCGTCCTCGCGACCCTCGGGCAGATCACGGACACCCACGTCCGCGACGAGGAGTCGCCGGCGCGCGTCAGCTTCCTCGACCGCCTCGGCGGGCCCTTCACCCCGACCTTCCGGCCCCAGGAGGCGCTGAGCGCCCAGGCGTTCGCCGCCGGCGTCCGGGCGCTGGAGGAGGACGGCCCGGACCTCCTGCTCGTCACGGGCGACATCACCGACAACGCGGAGGAGACCGAGTACGACCAGGCGCTCGGGGTGCTCCGCTCGGGTGGCCGCGTCGACCCGGACACGGGCGCCCGGGGCTACGACGGGCCGCAGCGCGCGGAGAACCCGGACCCGGCGTACTACCGGCCCGACGTCGACCCGCCCGTCCGCGCCGGGCTGCTCGCGCGCGCCCAGGAGCCGTTCACCGCGCCGCGGCGCCGCGCGCCGTGGGTCCCGGTGCCTGGCAACCACGACCTCCTCGCCGCCGGGGAGGTCATGCCGACCGCCGCGACGAACGCGATCGCCGTCGGCTCGCGCACGCTCACGCGCCCGCGGGAGGGCCTCGAGGTCCCCGAGGACGCGGCGGGCGCCAACGCGGCGGTCGACGCGCTCATCGCCGAGGGCGTCCTGCCCGGCGAGACCGCGGCGATCGCGGCCGACCCCCGGCGCCGCTTCCTCACCCCCGCCGCGGGCCGCGCGCGCCTGCGGGCCGCTTCCGGGCTCCAGGCGGATCCGTCCGCGCCGAACCTCAGCACGGTCCGGGACGTCGGCTCCCGCGTCCGCGTCGTCACGCTCGACTTCGACCAGGCGGGCGAGGGCGCGGGCGGGACGGTCCGCGACGCCCACGTCGCGTTCCTGGAGCGCGCGCTGCGCACGGACCGCTGGGTCCTCGTCGTGAGCCACCAGCCCCTGCCCAAGGCGGGCGGTGGCGAGCGCCTGCTCGCCCTGCTCGACGCCGCGCCGCGCGTCGTCGCGGCCGTCGCGGGCGACACCCACCACCACAGGATCGCCGCGCGCCGCACGGGCGCCGGGGGCTTCTTCCTCGTCGAGACGAGCGCCATCGCCGACTTCCCGCAGCAGGCCCGGACCCTGCGCCTGCGCGAGACCGCGGGCGGCGTCGTGCTCGAGACCTGGGCCGTGGACACCTCGGGCGCCGGCGCGGTCGGCGCGCTCGCGGACACCGCGCGGGAGCTTGCGTTCCTCGACGCGCAGGGCGGCCGGCCGGGCGGCAACCGCGGCCGGGCGGTGGACCGGAACGTCCGCCTGTTCAAGCGGGGCTGATGTCCGCTTGATGCAGGGGTTCTAGGCTGCCCCCATGGACCCTGACCGCTCTGCCCGCGTGCTCGTCGTCGAGGACGACGAGGAGATCGCCCAGGTCCTGCAGCGGTCGCTGCGGCTCGAGGGCTACGAGGTGAAGCTCGCGCTCGACGGCCAGGTGGCGCTCGACGTCGCCGTGGCGTTCAACCCCGACCTCGTGATCCTCGACCTCGGGCTCCCGAAGGTCGACGGCATCGAGGTCGCCAGGCGCCTGCGCGCCAACGACGACGTCCCGATCCTGATGCTCACCGCGCGCGACGCGGTGGAGTCCCGGGTCGAGGGCCTCGACTCGGGCGCGGACGACTACCTCGTGAAGCCGTTCGAGCGCCAGGAGCTTCTCGCGCGCCTGCGCGCGCTGCTGCGCCGCCGGCCGCCCCGCGGCTCGGCGAGCGTCGTGGTCGGCGACCTGTCGCTCAACCCGGACACCCACGAGGTCAAGCGCGGCACCCGCGACGTCGAGCTCACCCAGCGCGAGTTCGAGCTGCTCGAGTACCTCATGCGCAACGAGCGGATCGTCGTGCCGCGCCAGCGGCTGCTCGAGGAGGTCTGGGGGTACGACCCGTTCGCGACGACGAACACGATCGAGGTCTTCGTCTCGAACCTGCGACGCAAGCTCGAGGCCGACGGCGAGGTCCGGCTCCTCCACACGATCCGCGGCGCGGGCTACGTCCTGCGCGCCTGAGGCAGCGTGTTCAGCCGCCTGTCCATCCGCTGGCGGCTCGCCGGCATCTCGGCGGCCCTGACCTTCGCGATCCTCTGCGTCTTCGCCTACGTCATCGGCGAGTACACGGCGAGGCGCGTCCGCTCGGACTTCACGAACCAGATCATCGCGACCACGGACGACCTCGCGGGGCGGCTCGAGGTCCGGATCAACCCGCTCACGAGGCGGGTGCAGAGCGTGAAGCCCGACCTCGAGGACTACGCCGCGGTGGACCGGGCCGCGATCCGGGTGCTGAGCCAGGCGGGCGACACCCTCGCCCGCTCGGGCCGCGAGTCCGACCTCAGCGCGGGCGAGTTCCCGGCCCAAGGCGTCGTCGACGTCAACGGCTACCGCGTCTCCACGAAGCCGGTCGCCTTCCGGAACTTCGGCTTCGGCTACCTCCAGTACGGGCGCCGGCTCTCCGACGTGGACGCGACGATCCGCGGCGTCCGCTTCTTCCTCTTCTTCGGCGTGCTCACGGGGACCGGGCTCGCGCTCATGGCCGGGCTGATGCTCGCGAAGCGCGCGATGGCGCCCATCGCCGCGCTCACCGCGACCACGCGCGAGATCGCGCGCACCCGCGACCCGAACCGCCGCGTCCCGATGCCCGACGGCGACGACGAGGTCGCCGAGCTCGCCCGCACGCTCGAGGAGATGCTCCAGGCGCTCGAGGCCTCCCGCGCCGAGGGCGCGCTCATGCTCACCCGGCAGCGGCAGTTCGTCGCGGACGCCTCGCACGAGCTGCGCACGCCGCTCACGAGCGTGCTCGCGAACCTCGACATCCTCGCCGAGACCCTCGACGGCGACCACCGCGAGGTGGCGGAGTCCGCCCTGCGCTCCTCCCAGCGGATGCGCCGCCTCGTCGCCGACCTGCTGCTGCTCGCCCGCCAGGACGCCCGCCGCGCCGCCGCGCGAGAGCCCGTCGACCTCCACCGGGTCCTCCTCGACGTCGCCGCGGAGCTGGGCCCCATCGCGGAGGACCACGAGCTTCACGTCGATGCGGAGCACGCGACGGTCTGCGGCGCGCGGGACGAGCTCCACCGCCTCGTCCTCAACCTCGTGGAGAACGCGGTGAAGCACACGCCGCCGGGGACGCTGATCGCCGTGCACTCCGGGGTCGAGGGCGAGGACGCGGTGCTCTCGGTCCGGGACGAGGGCGAGGGCGTGCGCGAGGAGCTGCGCGAGCGGATCTTCGAGCGCTTCGTGCGCGGCGCCGGCGACAGCGGGGGCTCCTCCGGCCTCGGGCTCGCCATCGTCCGGGCGGTGGCGGAGTCGCACGGCGGGACCGTGACGCTCGCGCCGAGCGCGCCCGGGCAGGGCGCCCGCTTC
>JAOPZO010000438.1 GCA_025964065.1 Solirubrobacterales bacterium
CTCGCCGTCCGCGGCCCCGTCCAGCGCGAGCGCGCAGTCGAGGACGGAGCTGGCCGCCACCACGCCGCGCGCGCCGAGGACGTCGCCGCGCGCCACGGCCTGGGGCCGCGTCCCCACGAGGTTCACCGCGACCCGCTGGCCCGCCCGTGCCCGCTCCCGCTGCGCCCCGTGCACCTCGAGCCCGCGCACCCGGACCGGGAGCCCCGCCGGGAGGACGTGCAGGCCGTCGCCGACCGCCAGCGCCCCCGCCCACAGGGTCCCGGTCACGACGGTCCCGCGGCCCGCCACGGTGAACACGCGGTCGACGTGCAGCAGGGGAGCCGCGTCCGCCGCCGCGGCGCGGCTCACGAGTCGCCCCGCCAACCGTCCGAGCGCTCCGCGCAGCTCCTCGAGTCCCGCCCCCGTCCGCGCGCTCACCGCCACCGCCTCGCACCCGGGCACGAGCGCCGCCGCCTCCGTCGCCGCCCGCGCCGGATCGGCCAGGTCGGCCTTCGTCACCGCCACCACGCCCGCGCCGATGCCCAGCGCCCGCAGCACCGCGGCGTGCTCCCGCGTCTGCGGCATCACGCCGTCGTCCGCGGCGACCACGAGGAGGAAGCCGTCGACGCCCGTCGCCCCCGCGACCATCGTGCGGACGAACCGCTCGTGGCCCGGCACGTCGACCACCGAGAGCTGCCGTCCGCCGGGCAGCGCGAGCGGCGCGTAGCCGAGCACGATCGTCAGCCCGCGCGCCCGCTCCTCCGGCAGGCGGTCGGTCTCCACGCCGGTCAGGGCGTGCACGAGCGCCGTCTTGCCGTGGTCCACGTGCCCGGCCGTGCCCAGCGTGAGCGGGTCTGCGGCGGGCTCGGGGTGGGGCGCGGACACGACGGACAGCTCCTCCCCGAGGACCCGGCGCCCCAACCGCACGGCGGGCGCTCAGAGGCCTCCGGTGCCGCCGCGGAGACCGCTGTCGCGACGGGCCTGCGCCGCGGTGCGCGCGGCGAGGCGCTCGACCTCGTGCGCGAACCTGGCAAGGCGGCCGTGCACGGAGCGGCGAAGGAGTCGAACCTCCCCGGCGCGGCGACGCGCACCGCCAACGGCTTTGAAGGCCGTTCGGGGCACCGGCCCCGGGCCGCTCCCAGGGCGGGCGGCCTACCCGGGCACCGCGCTAGCGCACCCTGATCGTGCCGGCCGCGCCCTCCACGAGCCGGCCGACCACCTCCCCCGGTAACGCGTCAGCCCGCGACGGGGCCACCGCGCACAGCAGCCCGCCGCTCGTCGTCGCGTCCGTGACCAGGCGCCGGCGCCACCCGGGCACCCCGTCCGCGAACGTCGCGAAGCCCGCCGCCCACTCCGCGTTCCGACGTGAGCCCCCGCTCACGCCCGCGTCGTCCGCGAGCAGCGCCTCGACGCCGTGGATCGCCGGGACGGCCGCTGCGTCGAGCTCGGCCGCCACGCCGCTCTCCCGCGCGACGTTGTGCAGGTGGCCGAGCAGCCCGAAGCCCGTCACGTCGGTCATCCCCCGCACCCCGGCCGCAACGGCCGCCGCGCAGGCCGCGGCGTTCAGCGTCGTCATGACCTCGACCGCCCGGGCCAGCAGCGCGTCGTCCGCGCCGCCCCGCTTCCGCGCCGTCACGATCGCCCCCACCCCGAGCGGCTTCGTCAGCACGAGCAGGTCCCCGGCGCGGCCGCCCGCGTTCGTCGTCATCCGGGCGGGGTCGACCGTCCCGGTCACGGCGAGCCCGTACTTCGGCTCGTCGTCCTTGATCGAGTGCCCGCCGACGAGCATCGCCCCCGCCTCGAGCACGACGTCGAGCCCGCCGCGCAGCACCGCCGCGAGCACCGCGGGCCCCTGCTGCTCGAGCGGGAACGCCACGACGTTCAGCGCGCTCAGCGGCGTCCCGCCCATCGCGTAGACGTCGGCGAGCGCGTTGGCCGCCGCGATCCGCCCGAAGTCGTACGGGTCGTCGACGAGCGGGGTGAAGAAGTCGATCGTCTGCACGAGCGCGAGGTCGTCCCGCACCCGGACGACCGCCGCGTCGTCGCCCGTCGCGGTCCCGACGAGCAGGCGCGGGTCGGGCGGCACGTCGAGCGCGCGTACCACGGGCAGGAGGTCGGCGGCCGCGAGCTTGCAGCCGCAGCCCGCTCCCGACGCCAGCGAGGTGAGCGGGGGCGCGGCGGTGGTGGCCATCGCCCGGAGCTACCCGGACGCGGCGTCCCGAACGCTCAGCGCGCGGCGGTCGCCGGCTCGCGCTCCGCGCTCCGGTCGTGCGTCGGCCGCCGCTCGTCCTCCGGCGGCGCGTCCTTCGGCCCCTCCGGCGTCCGGGGGCGCGCATAGAGGTACCAGTATAAGCCGCCGACGAAGATCGCCGCGCCGACGAGGTTCCCCGCGAAGGCCAGCACCCAGTTGCCGATCACGTCGGCCCAGCCGATGCCGTCCACCCCGGCGAAGATCGCAGCCGGCAGGAAGAACATGTTCGCGACGACGTGGTCGAAGCCCATGGCGACGAACGCGGTGATCGGGAAGACGATCGCGAGGATCTTCCCGGCGATGTCCTCCGCGCCGAGTGCCATCCACACCGCGAGGCACACGAGCCAGTTGCAACCGATGGCCCGCAGGAACACCTGGGTGTCGGTCTCCGTGATCGCCTTCGCGGTGGCGATGTCCCCGAGCCGCTGCAGGTCCACGGGCTTCATGACGACCCCGGTCTTCACCGCGAGCACGTAGGCGACGAAGAGCGCGCCGGCGAGGTTCCCGACGAGCACGAGGGCGAGGTTCCGCACGAGGCCCGGGACCGACGCCTTGCGCCCCAGCGCCGCGAGCGGCACGAGCGCCATGTTGCCCGTGAGCAGCTCGGAGCCCGCGACGACCACGAGGACGAGGCCGAGCGAGAAGACGGCGCCCGAGACGAGCGTCACCATCCCGCCCCACGTCTCGGGGTCCATGCCCGCGGAGACGACGATGGCCAGCAGGCCGCCGAAGGCGATGTAGGCGCCGCCGAGGAACCCGGCCACCACGAGCTTGTCCCAGGACGTCCTCGCCTTGACCGCGCCGGCCTCGGCGCCGGCCTGGGCGATCTCCGGAGGGGTCTTGTAGGTCACGGCGCGCTCCTTCTCTCAGTGCTGGGTCACGACCACGGGCTGGGGCGGGGACGGCTCGGCGCGCACGGCCTCGCCGCGAGCGGTGCGGGCGACGGCCTCGTCGTCCTGGGCGGAGAGCGCGCCCGCGCCGACCCACGCGTAGCGGAAGCAGAGCGCCGAGCCGAGGTAGCAGCCGCTCGCGAGGTGGTGCACCCACGGGCCGCCGCGGCGGCGCCCGAGGCGGAGCAGCAGCCCGAGCCGCGCGAGCCCCTTCGCTGCCCGGAACAGCCGGCCCGGGCGCCCCTGCTCGAGCACCGTGCCGAGCCGGCCGAGCCGGTGCTCGTTCACGGCGGAGAGCACGAGCTCGGCGGTCATCGCGCCCGTCTCGACCCGCCCGAGTGCCAGGCGCGTCGGGTGCCCGACGGGCAGGCCGGTGGCGGCGAGCACGAGCCGGGACGTCGCGGCGCCGGTGAGCGCCCCGGTCGCGACGAAGATCGGCCCGAGGAAGAGCCGCGAGCGCGACCACACGGGCACGGCGGTCGCCGCGAGCAGCACGCCCGTGTAGGAGCCGAGGTAGCCGCCGACCACCGCGTTCGCGCCGCCGAGCACCTTCGCCGCCCGCCTGCGGCCGAGGAGGTCCGCGCCGACCGCCGCCGTCCCGAGCCCGCCGAAGGCCGACAGGCACCAGGCGCCCGTGCTCATCGGGGAGCGCGGCTTGAAGATCCGCAGCATGTTGTAGAAGCGCTCGGGCCGCCCGAGGTCCATCACGAGCAGCGGCGGCGACGGCAGGAGCGCCGCGACGGCGATCCCCCGGGCGACCCGCGCGGAGCGCTCGTCACCGGCCAGGTCGCAGGCGAGGCCGATGAACGAGGCGCCCGCCGCCATCCCGCCGAACCAGAAGTAGAGCGGCACCTCCCACGTCCACACGGGCGCGAGCATCACGGGCCCCTGCACGAGCGGCGGGGTGCCGCCGGCGCGGCC
>JAOPZO010000465.1 GCA_025964065.1 Solirubrobacterales bacterium
CCGAGGAGCCGCCGCTCGCACCGTCGCCGGAGCCCGAGCCCTCGATGGCCTGAGGCCGCGGCGGGCGGCGTCGTGTCGTCGGGGGTCCGTGCTCAGCCGCGCGCGGCGCGGCCGCGCTCGCGGAGCGCTTCGCACTCCCGCACGTCCGCGTCGCTCGGGTGCTTCGGGTCCTTGAGCGTCTCGAGGACGACGGGCAGGCCGTCGAAGCGCGGCTCGCTGAGGAAGACGGCGCAGCCGTCCTCGCCGAGCTCGCCCTCGCCGATGTTCGCGTGGCGGTCGACGTTCGAGCCGAGCGCGACCTTCGAGTCGTTGAGGTGCAGGGAGCCGAGGCGCTCGGCGCCGCAGAGGCGGTCGTGCTCGTCGAGCGTCTCCGTCAGACCGGCGGCCGTGCGGATGTCGTAGCCGCTTGCGTACAGGTGGCACGAGTCGAGGCAGATGCCGAGGCGGGGGTGGCCGCCCGCGGCCTCCAGCAGCGCGGCGAGCTCGGCGAACGAGCGCCCGAGCGTGCCGCCCGAGCCCGCGGTGTTCTCGAGGTGCAGCGGGCACGCGTCGCTCTCGGCGAGCGCCTCCGCGATGACCTCGCCCGCGCGGGCGATCGCCTGATCGACGTTCCCCTTCAGCGCGCTGCCCGGGTGCAGCACGACGCAGTGCGCGCCGAGCCGGTCGCCCGCGCGCAGCGAGGAGATCAGCGAGGTGAGCGTCTTCGCGCGGATCTCCGGGTCCTCCGAGCCGGCGTTCAAGAGGTAGACGGCGTGGATCAGGAGCGCATCGACGTCGGAGTCCGCGAAGGCGCTGCGATAGGCCTCGACGGCCTCGTCGGAGTACTCCGTCGGCTTCCAGGCCCGCGGGTTCTGGTTGAAGATCTGGATGCAGCGCGCGGCGCGCTCCGTGCCGCGCTCGACGGCCTTCGCCGGCCCGCCGGCGGGGGAGACGTGGGCGCCGATCAGCACGTGGGGACCACAGGGCGGACGCGGGGAGCCATTGCCTAGAGTCAACCGCAATGGCCCCTGAGACGCGCGTCCGCTTCGCCCCGAGCCCCACGGGCGCCCTGCACATCGGCGGCGCCCGCGCCGCGCTCTACAACTGGCTCGTCGCCCGGCAGTCCGGAGGGGCACTCGTTCTCAGAATCGAGGACACGGACCGCGAGCGCTCGACGCCCGAGAACGTCGAGCAGATCCTCGACGCGCTGCGTTGGCTCGAGATCGACTGGGACGAGGGCCCGATCTCGCAGGTGGAGCGCTCGGGTCGCCACCGCGAGGTCCTCGACGACCTCCTGGCCCGCGGGCTCGCCTACCGCACCACCGCCACGGCGGAGGACGTCAAGGCGTACAAGCTCGAGCACGGCGACGCGGCGGGGTACCGGGGCGAGCCGAGCGCGGACGGGGAGGGCGCGGTGCGCCTGCGCGTGCCCGACGGCGACCTCGTCGTCCGGGACATCGTCCGGGGCGACACGACCTTCCAGGGCCGTCACCTCGACGAGCCGGTCATCGCCCGCGCCGACCTGACCGCGCTCTACAACTTCGCGGTCGCGGTGGACGACCACGACGCCGGCATCACGCACGTCATCCGGGGTGAGGACCACCTCTCGAACACCCCGAAGCAGCTCCTGGTCTACGCGGCGCTGGGGGCCGAGCCGCCCGCGTTCGCGCACCTGCCGCTGCTCCACGGCCACGACGGCAAGAAGCTCTCCAAGCGCCACGGGGCCGCGAGCGTCCAGGAGCTCCGCGCCGCCGGGTACCTGCCGGCCGCGATCCGGAACTACATCGCGCTCCTCGGCTGGGGGGACCTCGACTCCGAGACGCTCATCACCACCGATGAGCTCGTCACCCGCTTCGACCTCGCGCGCGTCACGCGGAACCCGGCGCGCTTCGACGAGCAGAAGCTGCGGTGGATGAACGGCCGCTACCTCCGTGAGCTCTCGCCCGAGCAGCTGACCGATGAGCTCGAGCGCTTCACGGGCCGCGAGGGGCTCGCGGCGGGCGTCGCGATCTCCGCGGAGAAGATCCAGACGCTCGCGGACTTCTGGCCGCTCGCCGGCTTCCTCTACGACGGCCCGGTCGAGGACCCGAAGGCGCGCGAGAAGTGGCTCTCGAGCCCGGAGCACCTGGCGGCGCTCGCCGGCGCCCGTGCCGCGCTCGAGGCGGTCGAGCCCTTCGACGTCGCGCACATCGACACCGCGCTACGTGCCGTCGCCGCGGCGCGTGAGGTCAAGCCCAAGGACGTCTTCCAGCCCGTACGGGTCGCGATCGCCGGCACGGCGGCCTCCCCGGGGCTCTTCGAGTCGCTGGACGTTCTGGGCCGCGAGTCCTCCCTGGCCAGGCTCGACGCGGTGCTGAGCAACCCCGGCTGACAAGAACTCGTCCAAAAGCTCAACCATTCGTCCACTCCTGCCGACTAGGTGATGGAGCCAACGTCCAGGAGACGAACCGAAGATGAGCACCCCCGCCCTCAGCCAGCCCACGAAGTCGACCGCCGATGCGCAGCGGAACCACAACGAGGGCCACGGTCGGCGCCTCACCGCGGCGTTCGAGGCGCTCGAGGCGTTCCCCGCGCTCGCCGAGTCGCGCAACCGGTTGCTGCGCCTCGTCTCCGAGGAGCGCCCCTCCACGAGCGAGGTCGTGAACGCCGTCGAGTCCGACGTCGCGCTCGTGATCTCCGTGCTGCGCCTCGCCAACCAGGTCGAGGGCAAGACGCGCGGTCGCGTCGAGTCCGTCGTCCAGGCCGTCGAGCTCCTCTCCCCGGAGGCCGTCCAGTCGCTCGCGACCCGCGCGCGCACCTTCGACTTCTTCGAGCGCTCCGCCGTGTGGGACGCCGCCCCGGAGCGCTTCCGCCTCCACGGCGTCGCGACCCAGCGCGCCGCGGACCGCCTCGCGACCGAGGCCGGCTACGAGCATCGCGACCGCCTCATGGTCACCGCGCTGCTGCACGACATCGGCAAGCTCGTGCTCATGCACGCCTACCCGGGCTACCCCAACCAGGTCCACGGGAACGCCCGCACGCCGGAGGAGCGCATCCACAAGGAGCGCCGCGAGCTCGGCGTCGACCACGCGCTCGTGGGCGGCGTCCTCGCCCGCCGGTGGGGCCTGCCCAAGCAGGTCGCGTCGGTCATCGAGCGCCACCACTCCGAGGACGCGACCGGCGAGGCCGCGTTCGTCCGCCTCGCGGACATGCTCGCCCACTACGCCCAGGGCGGCGCCGTCTCCCCGACGGAGCTCCTGAAGAGCGCGCGGGTCATCGGCCTCGGGCCCACCGAGCTCCGCTCGGTCATGTACGACCTGCCGTACCCCGTCCAGGGCCGCGCCCGCCAGGTCGACCCGTGCCCGCTCTCCACGCGCGAGGTCGAGGTCCTGAAGCGCCTCTCCGAGGGCAAGGTCTACAAGCAGATCGCACTCGAGCTCTCGCTCAGCACCTCCACGGTCCGCACCCACCTGCACAACATCTACGGCAAGCTCGGCGCCGTCGACCGCGCCCAGGCGGTCCTCATGGCGACGGAGCGGGGCTGGCTGTAGCGGCGGCCCCCGTCACTCAGGCCGGGGGCCGAACGTCACGTCGACCTCCTCGAAGCCCTTGAGCCGCTGCGCCTCGGCCTGGCGGGTGTAGGCGAGCTCGTCGCCCGGAGTGAGGTCGACGGCGTCGGTGAACGGGGTGAGCAGCGCGCGCGGCCAGAGGCGCTCGGCCCGTACGACGTTCACCTCGACGCACAGGACGATCGCGACCGCGGTCGCGTAGACGAAGGCGATGAGCCCGAGCACCAGGGCGAAGACGCCCTCGGAGTCGCGGCCCAGGGGGCCGTCGAGGAGCTCGACGATCTCCAGGACGGTGATCGTGGAGGGGTCGCGCGCGAAGGTGTAGCCGCCCTTGACGCCGCGCTGGGACTTCAGGACGCCGGCGCGGCGCAGGGTGGCGAAGAGCTGCTCGAGGAACTGGAC
>JAOPZO010000475.1 GCA_025964065.1 Solirubrobacterales bacterium
TGCGGCGCTGGAAGCGCTTCACGGCGCGGGTGGTGCCGGGCCCGAAGACCCCGTCCTGGCCGATGCGCAGGCGGCGCTGCAGGAGGCGGACGGAGGGGCCGCGGCCCGTGACGCGGGCGCTCGAGGCGCTCGCGGGGACGCTGCGGGTGCTCGCCCGGCGGGTGCGGGCGGCGCGGCGTGCGCGGCGGACCATGCTCCAGGTGCGGGCACCGACGATGCCGTCGGCCGTGATGTCGTGGCGGCGCTGGAAGCGCTTCACGGCCCGGACGGTGCCGGGGCCGAAGACCCCGTCGGCGGGGGAGACCCGGAGCGCCTTCTGGAGCTGGACGACGCGCGCACCGCGGTCGCCCTTCTCGAGCGGCTCGGCCCGGGCGGAGGCGGTGGACAGCGCGGCGGTCGCGAGGACGGCGGCGAGGAGGAGGGAGAGGCGCTTGGGCATGGTGGTGGCGCGCCTACGAGGTGAGCTGAAGGGTTCGCGGGGAGAGCTCCCGCGCCACGACGGACGTCGTCCTGGTTCACCCCGGCGACCGGCCTGGCCGCAGTGGGTCCCCCGCCCGTCACCCACGGGTGACGGCTCGGCACGGCGGCCAAGCTACCAAGGGCGAAACGGGCTCCCTGCAGGATCTCTTGCAGCCGCAGGATCGGCAACGCGGCCTGCGACGGGCGGGTGCGGGTCAGGGGCGCGGAACCGGCGGTGCGCCCCGTGCACGACCTGCCGGTCGTCCTCGAGCCGCCACAGGAGCATCGCGAGGCGGTCACGTGGGGGGTACGGGCGAGCGCCGCCGGTAGCCTCGCGCCATGACCGAGCACGTCGTCGACCGCGTCGACCAGGACGACCTCGCCGCCACCATCGGGGCCCTCGCGGCCATCGACCGACCGCCGTGCTCGCCCGGGGAGCGGAAGGCGGCCGAGTGGCTCGTCGCGCGCCTGGAGGCGCTGGGCTGCCGGGTCGCGCTCGACGAGGAGCAGGCCCACCCGGAGTACGCCTCGGCGCTCGCGCAGCTGACGGGCCTGGGGCTCCTCGCAGGGGCGCTTGCGGCCGCGGGCGCCCGGCGGACGGCGGCCGTGGTGGGCGCCGTCGCGTCGGCGGCCATCGCGGACGACGTCTCGAACGGGCCGCGGCTCTTCCGGCGGGCCACGATGCCGACCCGGACCACCACGAACGTCGTCGCGGAGACGGGCGATCCGGCCGGGGCGCGCACGCTCGTCGTCCTCGCCCACCACGACGCGGCGCGGACCGGCCGCGTCTTCGACCCCTCCGGGCAGCAGGCGTTCGCCCGCCGCTTCCCCGGCCTCCTGGAGCGGATGGACACCTCGCTGCCGCTGTGGTTCCCGGTCACCGCGGGGCCGGCGCTCGTCGGGCTCGGCGCCCTGCGGCGCTCGCGGCGGATCACGCTGCTCGGCGCCGGCCTGAGCGCGGGCGCCACCGCCGCCTTCGCGGACATCGCGCGCAGCCCGTACACGCCCGGGGCGAACGACAACCTCACCGCCGTCGCCGGGCTCGTCGCGCTCGCCGCGGCGTTCGGGAAGCGCCCGGTCCCCGGCCTGCGCGTCCTGCTCGTCTCGTGCGGCGCGGAGGAGGCGCTCCAGGGCGGCATGCGCGGCTTCGCCGTCCGCCACTTCCCGCGCCTGGACCCCGAGCGCACCTGCGTCGTGAACCTCGAGACCGTCGGCTCGGCGCGCCTGGTGATGCTCGAGGGGGAGGGGCCGCTCGTGATGGAGGACTACCCACGGCTCGAGTTCCGGGACCTCGTCGCGCGCTGCGCCGAGGACGCCGGGATCACGCTCCGCCGCGGGATGCGCTCCCGCGCCTCGACGGACGCCGTCATCGCGATGCGCGCGGGCTTCCCCACGGTGACGCTCGTCTCCGTCGACCGCCACAAGGAGCTCCGGAACTACCACCAGATGAGCGACGTGCCGGCGGCGCTGGACCTGCGGACCGTCGCCGCGGCCGTCGCGCTGACCGAGGAGGTCGCCCGGGCGGTCGCCACCCGGGGCCGTTGATCGGCGACCGGCGCAGCGGAAGGGTCGCCGACGGCTCGCCCGGGGTGGCCGGCCTCGGTGAGCTAGAGGCCCGGCGGGTGGCGGACCGTGAAGCCCCTGGTGGAGCGCGGGGACGCGTTCCACCGGGTGCCGAGCGGGCCGCCACGGCCGCTCGTGTCGTAGCGCAGGCCGTCGACGACCATGAAGGTGTGGCCGGCGTTCGCGTAGATCGTGATCCACTTGCCCGGGCCGGGCGCGCCCGTGCGGGCGAGGTCGCCCGAGGTCATGGTCCGGTCGAGCAGGCCGCCCGCCGCGAGCGCGTAGCTCAGCGAGCCCGAGCAGTCGTAGGCCGTGTCGACGAACGAGCCGTGCCCGCCGCCGTAGACGTAGGGGAACTTCGCGATGGCGTTCGCGCCCGCGATGACCTGGGCCACCACGGCGGGAACCCCGGGGGCCGGGGTGGCGGTGCCGTCGGACTCCAACGTGATGCCGTGGGCCTTCCCGCCGGACTTCTCCTGCTTCTCGAGGACGGCCTCCATCTGCTCGAGCTCGGCGGCGATCTGCGCGTCGGACGGGGCGCCGGGGGAGATCTTCGGGCCGTCGTCGGCGGCGGTCGCGGCCCCCTTGCGCGCCTCGCCGGGGGCGGGGGCCCTCTTCGTGAGCTCGACGTCGGGGTCGATCGCGAAGCTCTCGGCCGCCTCGGCGCCGTCGGCCTTTCCGGCGAGGTTCGCGGCGGCGCGCTCGGCGGCCGCGGCGGGCTTGACCACGGCGGCGACGGCAGCGCGCGCGGGGCGCTCGGCCCCGGGCTCGTCCTCCCCGCCGCAGGCCACGATCCCGAGGCACCCCGCCACGACGACGCACGTGGTCAGGACGACCCTCCCGCACTCCCGCATGCCGAGGAGGGTACCCCGCGCCGCCGGCGCGGGCGGCACCTCAGGCCCGCTTCGCGGCGAAGCGCCCGAAGAGCGCGAGGAGCACGCCCGCCGGCCCGGTGAGCCGGAACTCCGCGCGGTGGCGGTAGGCCGCGGCGAGCCGCGAGGCGGCTGCGGCGTGCGGGTTGCAGACCTCGGCGAGGAACGCCTCGGTCTCGAGCGCCGGGCGGACCTCCCAGCGGACGGTCGCACCGCCGTGCATCGCATGGGGCGTCCCCGCGGGAACGTCGAGCACGTCGCCCTTGCGCAGCACGAGCTTCCTGCGGCCGAGCTTCACCTGCAGCTCGCCGTCGAGGACCTCGAAGTGCTCGTCCTGCGCCGGGTGCTTGTGGCTCGGCGGCGTCCCGCCCTTCCCGGCGAGGTGGGTCGACTCCATCTGCAGCAGGGCACCGTCCGTCTGCGCCGCGGTCTGGAGGAACGTGATCGTCTGCCCCGTGGTGGGGTCGGTGAGGGTGAGCCCGGGTCGTGCCATGGCGCAAGGCTAGGGGGCCCGCCCGGCCCGGCCGCCCTAGGGTGCAGGGAGATGCGACAGCAGCTGCGACCACTCTTCGACCGCATCGTCGTGAAGGAGCTCGACCCCGCGCGGATGCGGCGCTCCGGCCTCGTCGTGCCGCCCGGCACCCATGAGCCGCCGCCGCAGCACGGCATCGTCCTGGCGGTCGGGCCCGGCCTGGACTGGTGGGCCCAGGCCGGCGTCCAGATGCCGGTGCGACCCGGCGACCACGTCGTCTTCCCGGCCTCGGCCGGCGCCTGGGTCGAGATCGAGGAGGAGCGGCTGCTCGTCTGCCGCGTCGTCGAGATCCTCGGCGTGCTGGACCCCGCCGACGACGCGTCCTAGCGCTTTCGCCCAGCACGAGCGGCCGGCCCGCGCGTCGACGAGCCATCCGACGAGCTCCCGTCGCGGTGCGCCGCGAAGCGGCGCCGGTCGGGGGCGTCGGTGTCGGCCATGCCCGGGGACGCGAGCCCATGGGTACACGGGTGCCCATGGATCGCGAGGAGCAGGCCGAGGCCGAACGCGAGCTGCGCTCGGACGTCGAACGGGGGCAGGACCTCGACCGGGGGCTGGCGCGCGCGCTCGGGCGCCCGGAGCCCGAGGCGCGCGCGATCG
>JAOPZO010000479.1 GCA_025964065.1 Solirubrobacterales bacterium
TGCCGCGCCCCCGGTCGTGGCGATCGTCGGGACCCGCCGCGCGTCGGCCGAGGGGCTCGAGATGGCGACGGCGCTCGGGCGCGGCCTCGCCCGGGCCGGGGTGACGGTCGTGAGCGGCCTGGCGCTCGGGATCGACAGCGCCGCGCACGCCGGGGCGCTGGAGGGCGGCGGCTCGACGGTGGCCGTCCTCGCGGGAGCCGCGGAGCTCCCGTACCCGCGGAGCAAGGCGGCTCTGCACGCCCGGATCCTCGAGCGCGCCTGTGCGGTCTCCGAGCTGCCGCCGGGCTTCGAGCCCTTCCGCTGGTGCTTTCCCGCGCGGAACCGGATCATCGCCGGGCTCGCGCAGCTGACGGTCGTCGTCGAGGGGGCCGAGCGCTCCGGGTCGCTGATCACCGCCGACTTCGCCAGCGCGCTCGGGCGGGAGGTCGCCGCCGTACCCGGGCGCGCGACGAGCCCGCGGACCCGCGGGAGCAACCTCCTGATCCGGGACGGGGCGACCGTCGTGCTCGGCGTGGACGACGTCCTCGACGCGGTCCTCGGCTTCGACCGCGCGGCGGCACCGACCGCCGAGCGGACCCCCGCCGCGCTGGCCCCGGAGCTCGCGGTGCTCCTCGACGCGGTGGCCGCCGGAACGGACACCGTGGCTGCGCTGGCCCGCACACCGCAGGAGGCGGACGCCGCGCTGCTCGGGCTGGCCGAGCTCGAGCAGCAGGGCTGGATCCGGCGGGCGGGCGGTGGCCGGTACGTGCCGGTCGCGTCCTAGGCTTCCCCCATGCCGCCCGACCGCCGACCGCCCGTGTGCCTGACGATCGCCGGGTCCGACTCCGGCGGCGGTGCGGGCATCCAGGCCGACCTCAAGGCGTTCGCCGCCTGCGGGGCCCACGGGGCAAGCGCGCTGACGGCGCTGACCGCGCAGAGCACGCTCGCGGTGACGGGCGTGCACCCGGTGCCGCCCGCCTTCATCCTCGAGCAGGTCCGCGCGGTGGTCGAGGACCTCGGCGTCGATGCCGTGAAGCTCGGGATGCTCGGCGGGGTGGCCGCGATCGAGGCGGTCGCCGAGGCGCTCGAGCTCGTCCCGCCAGGGGTCCCCGTGGTCATCGACCCGGTGATGGTCGCCGAGTCCGGCGCCCGGCTCCTGGACCCCGACGCCGTCCGCGCGCTCGTCGAGCTGCTCCTGCCGCGGGCGACCGTCGTGACCCCGAACCTCCCCGAGGCGCGGGTCCTCGTGGGCGCAGAGCCCGAGGACGTCGACGCGGAGCACCTCGCCCGGGCGATCCACGCGCTCGGGCCGGGGGCGGTCGTCGTCACGGGCGGACATCGCGACGCCGCCGTGGACATCCTGTTCGACGGCGCGCGGGTCGTCGAGATGCCGGGCCCGCGCCACCCCGACGGCGCCGCGCACGGATCGGGCTGCACGCACGCGAGTGCGCTCGCGGCGCACCTCGCGCACGGGTTCTCCCTGCAGGAGGCGGCCTTCGCCGCGCGGGCCGTCGCGGGTGAGGCGGTGCGGCTCGGGTTGCGGGGCGTCGGAGGGGGCGCGGGACCCGTCAACGTGCTCGACGTCCTGGCCCGGACGCCACCGCGCCAGGGGGTGTGACGGGGTGTCCAGACCACCCTTCGGCGTCCAGGCCGTTTGCCATACTCACGCGCAGATGAAGTTCCTGCGCATGAAGCCCGGGCACGGCGAGGTCCTCCTGACCGAGGGTGACCCTGCCGTGCGCGAGGATGAGGAGCGCCTCGTCATCGCGTTCCGCGAGCAGCTCGACGCGGGCATGTGGGCCGCCGTCCCCGAGCACGCCCCGAGCGGGCGCCGGCAGGCGCGGATGGTCAAGGATTTCGCCGAGATCCCGACGGACGCCGACCGCGTCATCTTCTTCCCGCGCGCCGCGGGCGGCTGCTGAGGGAACGGGCGGACGATGCTGCTCGCGTTGTGCGCCACCGTCATCGTGATCGTGGCCCTCATGTGGGAGGTGTGCATGCCGCGGATCGAGGAGGAGCTCGAGAAGCGCCGCGCCCGCCGCGCCTACGTCGAGGGCGTCGGCTTCGACCCCGGCCGCGAACGTCGCGCCGAGCAGCGCGCGCGCCAGCTCCTCAAGTCCTGCGTGAACGACGAGGAGTGGGCGATGTACCGCGACCTCGGATTCATCCGCGTGTGGGGCCGGAACGCCGACGGACCGCAGCAGGGCGGCACGGATCGCACCCTCGAGGGCGCGCCGTACGCGTACCTCGTCTACCCGCACAAGCCGATCGTCTCGTTCCTGCCGCAGACCCGGCAGCTCCTGAGCGAGTACTGCGTCGAGTTCCCGGACGAGACGCGGCCCTACGGCTCGGCGCGCCTGCCCGACTCGGACGACGTCCTCGCGAAGTGGATGGCGCTGACGGGCGACGAGCGTCGCCTGATCGCCACCGCGAACATGCACCTCCCGGGTCGCCAGATCGATCCGAAGCAGGTCCGCCGTGACCTGTGGCGCATGGCGGAGTGGGAGCGCGCGCGCCTCGCGAAGGACCGCCGCTCCGCCAGCGGCGCGCAGGCCTGACGCACCCGGCACACTCGCGCGGGCGCCCACTAGGCTCCGCCGCGTGAGCACGACCGAGTTCGACGTCAAGCACAAGTCGCGCGAGGCGACCGAGGGGCCGCACCGCGCCGCCGCCCGCTCGTACTACCAGGCGATCGGGTTCGACGACGAGGCGATGAGCAAGCCGATCATCGGCGTCGCCTCGACCTGGATCGAGACCATGCCGTGCAACTACCACCTGCGCGCGCTGGCCAAGCAGGTGAAGGACGGCATCCGAGCCGCCGGCGGCACGCCGATGGAGTTCAACACGATCGCGATCTCCGACGGGATCACGATGGGCACGAGCGGGATGAAGACCTCACTGGTCTCCCGAGAAGTCATCGCCGACTCCATCGAGCTCACCGCCCGCGGCTACCTCTTCGATGCGGTCATCTGCCTGAGCGGCTGCGACAAGACGCTTCCCGGGACGGTCATGGCCCTCGCGCGCCTCGACGTCCCCGGGCTCATGCTCTACGGCGGCTCGATCATGCCCGGCCGCCACAACGACCGGGACATCACGATCCTCGACGTCTTCGAGGCCGTCGGCGCGCACGCCGCCGGGAAGATCGACGACGCCGAGCTCAAGGCGATCGAGATCGCCGCGAGCCCCGGCCCGGGCGCCTGCGGCGGCCAGTTCACCGCGAACACGATGGCGATGGCCCTCGAGGCGCTCGGGATCTCCCCGATCGGCTCGGCGATGGTCCCCGCCGTCGACGCCACCAAGGCGAAGGTCGCCTTCGAGGCCGGCCGGCTCATCGTCGACGTGCTCAGGCGCGGCCAGACCGCCCGCTCGGTCATCACGAAGGAGAGCCTCGAGAACGCCATCGCCGCGGTCGCGACCTCGGGCGGCTCCACGAACGCGGTGCTCCACCTCCTGGCGATCGCCAACGAGGCCGGCATCCCGCTCGACATCGACGACTTCGACCGCATCCTCGCCCGGACCCCGCTGCTCTGCGACATGTCCCCGGGCGGCAGGTACACCGCGGTGGACCTCCACAACGCGGGCGGCATCGAGCTCGTCCTCCGGCGCCTGAAGGACGGAGGCCACCTCCACGAGGGCCAGCTGACCGTCACGGGCAAGACCATCGGCGAGCACGCCGACCTGGCCGTCGAGCAGGACGGGCAGCGCGTCGTCCTCCCGCTCGACGAGCCGATCAAGCCGCACGGCGGCATGGCGATCCTGCGCGGCAACCTCGCGCCCGACGGGTGCGTCGTGAAGCTCGCGGGACACGACCGGCGCAAGCTCGTCGGCCCGGCGCGCGTCTTCGAGACCGAGCCGGCCGCGATGGCCGCGGTCACCGAGGGCCACATCGCCGCCGGCGACATCCTCGTCATCCGCAACGAGGGTCCCGTGGGCGGCCCCGGCATGCGGGAGATGCTCGCCGTGACCGCCGCGATCAACGGCGCCGGCCTCGGCGAGACCGTCTCGCTCATCACGGACGGCCGCTTCTCCGGTGCGACCCACGGCTTCATGTGCGGGCACGTCGCGCCCGAGGCCGCCCTCGGCGGTCCGATCGCCGCGGTCCGTGAGGGCGACACGATCACGATCGACGTCGACGCCCGCCGCCTCGACGTCGACCTCTCCGATGCGGAGATCGCCGAGCGCGTCGCGGCCTACGTCGTCCCGGTCTCCCCGGACGCCACCGGGGTCCTCGCGAAGTACGCGAAGCTCGTCGGCTCTGCGGCCCAGGGCGCGGTCACGACGGTCTGATCGCGCCGGGCGCACGGCGCGGTGGCGTCCGCGCCGGGCGCCGGGCGCCGGGCGCC
>JAOPZO010000488.1 GCA_025964065.1 Solirubrobacterales bacterium
CCCCTCGACCCCGCCCGTCGCGCGCTCGGAGCCGGGCACGCGGATCCCCCGAGCGCCTCGCCTCGGGCGATCCTCGCCCGGTAGGCGTCCCAGGCGGCGACGCGCCGCCCTCCCCCGGTCCGCGAACGCCGCCAGGCGAGGTCAGTGCCCCGCGGCGCCCTTCCGCCGGTGCAGGACCGCGACGACGATCGCGCCGACGACGATCCCGAGGAGCGCGGAGAACACCGTGTTCGTGAGCCAGCCGCCGACGCCGCCGAGCGCACCGAGCGCGTCGTGGACGCCCTCCTCGAGGTGGTGCACCGCGTCGTACGGCGCGTGCAGCCCGAGCTCGTCGAGCCCCACGAGCAGGATGTGCCCGCCGACCCAGAGCATCGCCACGATCCCGACCTTCGAGAGCACGGAGAGCACGCGTGGCATCGCGCGGACGAGGCCGCGCCCGAAGGAGGCCACCGTGCCCTCGCGCGTCCTCGCGAGGTTCAACCCGACGTCGTCCATCTTCACGATCATCCCGACGACGCCGTAGACGCCCGCCGTGATGAGGATCGCGACGACCACGAGGATCAGGGCGCGCGCGAGCAGCGGCTCGTCGGCGACCTCGTTGAGCGAGATGACCATGATCTCGGCGGAGAGGATGAAGTCCGTGCGGATCGCGTCCCCCACGAGCTTGTCCTCGTTCGGCGGCTCCCCGGTGCCGGCCGCCGCCGCTCCCTCGTGCGGGTGGACCCACTCCCACAGCTTCTCGGCGCCCTCGTAGCAGAGGTACACGCCGCCCACCATCAGGAGCGGGGTGAGCAGCCAGTCCAGCAGCTCGCTCAGGATGAGCGCCGCGGGCAGGATGAGCAGCAGCTTGTTCCTCAGCGAGCCCGTCGCGATCCGCCGGATCATCGGCAGCTCGCGCGCGGGCTGGAAGCCCTGGACGTACCGCGGGGTGACCGCGGTGTCGTCGACGATGACCCCGGCGGCCTTCATGCTGGCCCGCCCGGCGCCCGCGGCGACGTCGTCGACCGAGGCCGCGGCGGCCTTCGCGAGCACCGCGATGTCGTCGAGGAGGGCGGCGAGACCGGCGCTCATCGCCGCCCCCCCCGTCCGCGGGAGCTGAGGAGTCGGCGCAGGATCACGCCGGGACCGTACCCCGGCGCGTCAGGTTGCAGGCGCGACGGCCTTGCGGAGGTCGCGCTCGGGGTCGATGCCCCAGCGGCCCGCCACGTCGAGGAGCCGCGGCTCGAGCGGCCAGCGGTCCGCCAGGATCTCGTCCGAGTCGTGGTCGGGCGTCGCGCCCTTCAGCAGCATGGAGCCCCTGTTGTCGCCGAGGGCGCGGAGCTCCGCGACCTCCTCGGGGCTCAGCCGCACCTCACGGGGAGTCGCGGCGAGCTCCGCGCGCTTGCTCTCGATGGTCCGGGCGCCCTCACCGATCTCCTGGATCAGCGTCGGGGCGACGCAGCGGACGGCGGGGTGCGCGAGGTCCCACTGCGCGGCGAGCTGGAGCGTCGTGAGACCGTGGCGCTCGGCGACGGGGCGGGCGGCCTCGAGCTTCTCCATCGCCCGCTCGATCCAGGGCCCCGGGCGGTGCAGGCGGTGGTCGCGGGGGGCGAACTCGTGGCCCGGGCGGACGTCGTCGAAGAAGACGCCGCCGTAGTCGACGACC
Organism: Solirubrobacterales bacterium; assembly: GCA_025964065.1. Lineage (GTDB taxonomy): Bacteria > Actinomycetota > Thermoleophilia > Solirubrobacterales > Solirubrobacteraceae > Paraconexibacter. The sequence goes on from JAOPZO010000488.1 coordinate 1,646, forward strand.
CGAGCGATGACGGAGACCTCGTGCGCCGCGCAGGCGTCGAGCGAGAGCTCGCCGGGCCACGGCTCGAACGGGTTCAGGATGAGCATCGCCCAGTCCAGGCGGTCCCCGAAGCGCTCGAGCGTCGCGATCATGTCGAGCGTGAAGCCGTTCGCCGGACCGGGGGCGATCCCGATGCGGTCGGCGAGGCCCTGCTCGCGCAGCCCGGCCATGGCGTCCCACACGGCCTCGGACGTGTACCCCGTGCGGTCGGGATTGTGGAGCAGGAGGAGGTCGAAGCGGTCCGTGCCGCAGCGCTCGAGCGAGCGCTCCGTCGCGCGGCGCAGGTAGTCCGCGTGGTCGTCGGCGCCCCGCAGGCGCGCGTCCGTGAAGCGCGGGAAGCCCTTCGCACCCTCGCGCTCGCCGTCGTAGAAGTCGTGGCCGACGGCGCCGACGAGCGTGAAGGAGTCGCGCGGGAGCCCGGCGGTCGCGCGGCCGACGAGGCGGTCGGCGTCCCCGGCGCCGTAGGCGTCCGCGGTGACGATCGTCGCGACGTCGGGGCCCGGGCGCAGGAGCGCCTCGAGTCGCTCCTCGGCGATCGCCTCGCCGTAGCCGAGGTAGCGCCCGCCGCTCCAGGCGCCCAGGGCGACGTGGTCGAGCGGGCGGCTCATCCGCCACCGCTCAGGAGCGGCGCGCACTTCTGCACTTCGGCGATGTCGGCGCCCGCGGCGTCGAGGCAGGCGCGGTACTCGGCGCTCGCCCCGCCCTGCGTCGTCGCGTCCGGCACCGCGGCGTCCGGTGCCGAGGTGGCGCCCGTGGCCCCGGTGGCGCCGGCCTGCGTCAGGTCGCTGAGGGGGCGGGAGCGCGCGGGGGCCTTGATCTCCTGGTCCACGTTGAGCTCGGAGATCACGAGGTCGAGGCCGAGCCGGCCCGAGCTGAGGCCGCCCGCGTCCTTGCGCGCCGCCTCGGGCACGTCGAAGGTGATCTGGACGTTGAGGCGGCGGAGCGTGCCGTCGTCCTTGCCCGAGTAGACGTCGAGCCGCGCGTCCTTGATCGACGCGGCGATCTGCTCGCGCTGCTCGTCCGTGAGCTTGCTCGGGACGTCCTGCCCGGCGGCGGCCGCGGCGCCCGTGGCGTCCGCGCGGCCCAGGAGCTTGTTGACGTCCTCGAGGAGCTTGGGGACGTCCACCTTCGAGGTGACGTGGACGGTCTCGGCGCCGCCGACGGTCTCCTCCTCGGCCTTCTCGGGGTCGGCGAGCCAGCGGGTCGGGTTGATCCCGAGCGCCGCGAGGCCCTTGTCGTCGGACTCTGCGGCGGCCTTCTTCTGGTCCTGCTCGTAGAGCGTCCGGAACTGCCGGAAGGTCGCGTCGTCGACCGCGAAGGCCTCCCCGGCGAACTTCAGCCACGCCTTGTCCCCGGTGGAGACCGCGCCGGCCGCGACGGCCTGACCCGCGACGTCGAGGTTCGCGTCGAAGTCGAAGCGCGGGAGCTTCTGCTTGCCGGAGGACGCGAACGGCCCCTTGATGCCGAGCTTGAGCGGGCCCTGGACGCCCTGAAGGCCCTTCGCGTCGAAGGAGACCCGCAGGTCGACCCTGCCGCTGTCGATGCGCTTGCCCGGGCCGAAGGTCTCCTTCAGGACGTCCGCGGGGGACTTCGAGGAGAGGTCGTCACCGCCGCACGCCGCCAGGGCGAGCGCGACGACGGAGAGCACGGCGAGGAGAAGGAGTCGGGGCAGGCGATGCAAGGCGGGATGCGTCCTTGGAGGGGACGCGAGCGTAGCATCGGGGTCGTGCGCAGACCCCCGGTCCACGGCCTCCTGGCGGCCGCGCTGACGGCGCTCGCGCTGCTCCCCGCGACCGCCTCCGGCCAGCTCCTCGCCCCGGCCCCGGGCGCCTCCGAGCCGACCGCCGGCGAGGCCACCGG
>JAOPZO010000013.1 GCA_025964065.1 Solirubrobacterales bacterium
GCCCTCCGTGCCGACCTCGCGGGCGACGCGGGTGACCTCGTCCGCGAAGGCGGAGAGCTGCGTGACCATCGTGTTGATCGTGTCCGCGAGCGCGGCGACCTCGCCCTTGGCCTCGACGGTGATCTTCTCGGAGAGGTCGCCCTCGGCGACCGCCGTGGTGACGAGCGCGATGCCGCGGACCTGGTCTGTCAGGTTGCGCGCCATGACGTTCACGTTGTCCGTGAGGTCCTTCCAGGTGCCCGCGACGCCGGGGACCTCGGCCTGCCCGCCGAGCTGGCCCTCCGTGCCGACCTCGCGCGCCACGCGCGTGACCTCGGAGGAGAACGCGGAGAGCTGGTCGACCATCGCGTTGACCGTCGTGCCGATGCGGGCGAACTCGCCCTTGAGCGGCTGGCCCTCGATCGTCAGGGCCATCTTCTGCGAGAGGTCGCCCTCGGCGACCGCCACGATGACGCGGGCGACCTCGGTGGTCGGGCGCACGAGGTCGTCGACGAGGCCGTTGACCGCGCCGAGGGCGGCGGTCCACTCGCCCTGGGCGCCCTTGAGCGAGGCGCGCTCGGTCATGCGGCCGTCACGGCCGATGACGCGGCCCATGCGGGCGAGCTCGGCGACGAGCTGGGCGTTGCGCTCGACGAGCGCGTTGAACGCGCGCTCCGCCTCGCCGGCGGTGCCCTTGCGGCGCCCGGGGAGGCGGACGGAGAAGTCGCCGTCCCCCGCCGCGGCCAGCGCGTCGCGGAGGCGCTCCAGTGCGGGGTCGACCCCGGCGGTGCCCCCGGTCCCGTTGCCGCCGGCCGTGCTCGAAGCGGTCGCCTCACGGGCCGCCTGCGTTGCCATCGTGCTCGTTCTCCCCGTGTCCTACCCCGTGGCGCGGGCGCGCCCGGGGGGCAGGAAGGCTACCTGCCCGGGTGCCGTTCGTCCGCAGTCCTGCGCACTTCCGGCACGCCACCGCCCGAAAGGGGTCAGGCCCCTTCCAGGCGGTCCCGGCGTCGGGGGCGCGCGCCGACCGCGGCCGGCAGCGCGTCGAGCGCCGCGAGCTCCGCGGAGGCACCGTGAGCGTGGTCGCGGCGGCGTTCTCCTCGAGGTCCGCGAGGCGCTTCGTGACCCGGGATCGGGAGCACGTGCGGCCCTGCGCGAGGAGCAGTCCGAGGTGCCGGAGAGCGTGACGCGAGCCGAAGGCCCGACGTCGGCGCTTCCGCGCCCGGACGCGGGCCCTCCGGACGCACCGAGGGCGGCCCGCTCGGGCCGCCCTCGGGCGTCACTGGGTGCTGCGGGCGGGTCGATCAGTCGCGGCGGCGGCCCGGGTCGACGTCGCCCTCGGCCTCGATCTGCTCCTTGCGCACGGTCTCGTCGACCTGCACGTTCTCCGTGTGCGTGTCCTTGTCGAGGCGCACGCGCTCCTTGGCGACGACGTCCTTCTCGACGACGGGCGCCTCGGAGCGGAGCGTGACCTCGTGCTCCTCCTCCGACAGCGCCGGGCCGTCGTACGCCTCACCGCGGTTGGCGTCCGTGATCGGCTCGCGCTCGATGCGGACCTCCTCGCGCTGCACCGGGACCGTCGTCTGGACGTCCTCGGTGACGATGTACTTGCGCAGGCGGGCCTTGCCCGTCTCGCGGGACTCCGTGCCGACGCGGAGCTCCTCCTCGGAGCGCGTCATCGCGTCGTCCGTGGTGGGGCCGCTCGTGTCGCGCCCGACGGTCTCGCGGCCGCGGTCCCGGTCCCGGTCCGTGAACGTGTCGTGGTCGGGACCGTCGTACTGCGAGTAGCCCGAGATGCCGTAGTACTCGTACAGACGAGCCTCCTCGGCCTCCGAGAGCTCACCGTCCGCGTCGATGTTCGGCGCGCCCTTGATCTTCGCCTTGTCGAAGCCGAGGTGCACATGGCCCTCGTGGGCGCGGGCGCCCTCGATGGGGACGAGCGAGACCTTGTGGCCGAAGAGGCCGGTCTTCACCGCCGCGAAGGTCGGCTCGCCGGTCTGCCGGTCGAGGTAGATGTGGTCGAGCGAACCGACCTTCTCACCGTCGGGTCCGACGGCGTCCTGGCCGGACCAGGTCTTGACGTCCTGAAGCGTGGGCATGGGTGACGTGCCCCTTTCCTTGGGGGTCGTTTGCTTGCTTTGGATGAGGACGGCGGTCGTGCCGGCGACGACCATCCGATGTTGCTGGGCTACCCGCGACGTGCCCGCTGAACCGGGCTGTCAGGGGCCTGACGACGTGTCGAACGTTCGTCCACGACGAGGATCGCCAGGTCGTCGTCCAGCCCCTGCCCGTCCGCGTCGGCGAGCTGCGCAACCGCCTGCACGAGCGCTTCGGGCGAGACCCCGTCGGCCCCGCGCGCGTCTTCCACGAGCGCCTGCAGCCCGAGGACCTCGAGCCGCTCCCCGTCCGCCTCCGCGCGCGCCTCGATGAGGCCGTCCGTGTAGAGCACGAGCGTCCAGCGCTCCGGGAGGTCGCGCTCGGCGACGGGCCACGGGACGCCCTCCACGAGGCCGAGCGCCGGGCCGCGCCCGTCGCCGTCCAGCGGCAGCACCACGCCGTCGGCCGCGAGCAGCGCGGGCGGGTGCCCGGCGACCGCCCAGCGCAGCCGCCGCCCGTCCGCGTCGACGTGGGCCACCACCACCGTCGCGAAGAGGTCCTCGTCGGGGCGCTCGGAGACGATGATCGCGTCGAGCACGTCGAGGCGGTCGAGCGGCACCCCCGCGATCGCGAGCGTGCGCCAGCTCGCCCGGAGCCGCGCGGCGAGCGCCGCCGCCCGTGGGCCGTGGCCGCACACGTCGCCGACGAGCACGGCCAGGCCGCCGTCCGGCGTGCGGACCGCGTCGAGGAAGTCGCCGCCGAGGAGCATGCGCTTCTCGCTCGCGACGTAGTGCGTGAGCACGCCCGTCGGCAGGTCGGACGGCAGGAGGTCGGCCTGGAAGCGCTCCGAGACGACGATGCGCTCGCGGGCGCGGGCGAGCCGGAGCGTCAGGAGCGGGAGGAGCCAGAGGAGCAGGAAGGCGATGAGCGCGGTGCCGATGAGGAGCGTCGCGCGCAGGCGGGTGACGTCCTCGAAGGCCTTGGAGGCGGGGACGTCGGCGCTGACGGTGTAGCCCGTGCCGGGCACTCCGGCGTACCCCGAGACCGTGGGCCGCCCGTCGACCTCGCGCACCCGCACGCCGGTCCGCCCGTCCATCGCGGCGCGCACGAGCGGGTCCTGCGCGCGGGTGACGAGGCGCGTCGGCGGCGCACCGGTGCGCCCGACGACCGCTCCCGCCTGGTCGGTCAGCGTGAGCTTGACGTCCTCGGCCGCCGCGTCGGCCAGGGTCTGGAAGCGGTTCGTCGCCGTCACCGCGAGGATGCCCGTGCGCTCCCCGGCCGCGCTGGTGACGGGCACCGCGAGCGTCGTCGCCGGCCCGCGTGCGCCCCGCGGCACGTCGGCGCGCGAGAGGTAGCGCTCCAGGCCGTCGCCGAGGCCACGGAACCAGTCCGTGCCGGAGAGGTCGGTGCCCGGGGCGGCGGCGGCGGCGGGGACGGCGGCGACGACGCGGCCGAGCGAGTCGGTGTAGGCCACCGCGTCGAGCCCGCGGACCTCGGAGCGCAGGGCGGTCAGGACCAGCTCCACCTGGACCCGGTCGCCCACCGGGAGCCGCGCGCGCCGTGGCCGTGGCACGTCCCGCAGGCGCTGGGCGTAGGTCTGGGCCACCTCCCCGAAGCGGGCGGACTGCTCGCCCGCCAGGCGGGCGGTCAGCTCCGCGGTCGTCCGGACGCGGCCCTCGGCCTCGGAGCGGACGGCGTCCTCGGCGAGCCGGAGCACGAACGCGACGAAGACGAGGAGCAGCACGAGGCCGACCCCGGCCCACCCGACGATGGCGCGGCGCCGGTCGCCGTCGCCGCCTCCCTGCGCTGCTCGCCGGGCCCGTGCCACCCGCGCAGCCTAGTCACGGCCCCGGCGCCGCCCCGCCGGTGCCCGCCCAGGCGTCCACGGGCACGAGCACGTCGTCGCGCTCGCGCAGGACCTCGACGGCGAGCGTCTTGTAGCCCACCTCGTCGAAGGCGACCGTGACCTTGCCCGGGTCGCCGTGCTGGACGACGCCCTCGCCCCAGGTGGCGTGCCGGACGCGGTCTCCCACCCCGAGCCCGATGCCCTCGAGGTCGCCCCGTGCTGCCGCGGGCTCCCCGTCGGTGGCCTCGCAGACGTCGCAGCGGCCGCAGCGCGTGGGCGGGTCCTCGCCGAAGTAGGCGAGCAGGAACGCCCGGCGGCACGTGCGGAGCTCCGCGTAGGTCCGCATCATGTCCACGCGGGAGCGCTCGACCTCCTTGCGCTTCTCCTCGGCCTGCACCGCCCGGGCGACGACCCCGTCGAGCTCCCCGGTGGGGGGCCAGCCGCCCGTCTCCGAGAGCCGCCGCACCACCGCGAGCGTGCGGGCGGGGGAGAGGCCGCAGGCGCGGGCGAGGACCTTCGTGTCGGTGACCCGGGCGCCACCGCGGAGCGCCTCCACGACCCGTTCGAGCTCCTGCAGCTTCAGGCCGCCCCCGGCGAAGAAGCGCCGCAGCCCGATGTCCTCGCTGCGGTAGAGGAGCTTCGCCGCCGCGGGCGCACCATCGCGCCCCGCACGGCCGACCTCCTGCCAGTAGGCGTCGAGCGACTCGGGCGGGGCGACGTGCACGACGAAGCGCACGTCGGCCTTGTCGATCCCCATGCCGAACGCGGAGGTCGCGACGATGACGTCGAGGTCGCCGTCGAGGAAGGCGCGCTCGGTCGCGCGGCGCTCCCCGCTGCGCATGCCCGCGTGGTAGGCGCCCGCGTCGACGCCGGCGTCGCGGAGGTGGTCGGCCAGGGCCTCCGTCGCGCGGCGCGTCGCGGCGTAGACGATGCCGGGCTTCGCGAGCTCGGAGACGAGCTCGGCGAGCCGCTCGTGCTTGTGGTGCTCGTCGTGGAAGCGCTCGACCTCCAGGTGGAGCTCGGGGCGGTCGAGGTCCGAGAGCACGAGGTGCGGCGCGCGCAGCCCGAGCCGCTCCGTGACCTCCTCGCGCACGAGCGGGGACGCGGTGGCGGTGAGCGCGAGGGCCGGCGGGTGGCCCAGCGCGTCGAGGACGGCGCCGAGCATCAGGTAGTCCGGGCGGAAGTCGTGGCCCCAGGTCGAGACGCAGTGGGCCTCATCGACGACGAAGAGGCCGGGGCGCGCGGCGACGAGCTCGCCCAGGAGCTCCGGGTCGGCGAGCTGCTCGGGCGCGAGCAGGAGGAACTGGAGGCTGCCGTCGGCGAGGGCACCGAGCGCCTCCTCCCGCTCCCCGGCTCCGAGGGCCGAGTTCAGTGCCGCGGCGGACAGGCCGTGCTCGCGGAGGTGCGCGAGCTGGTCGCGCTGCAGCGCGATGAGCGGGGAGACGACGAGGGTCGGGCCGGCGTCGCGGAGCAGCGCGGCGACCTGGTAGATCGCGGACTTGCCGGCGCCCGTGGGCAGTACCGCGAAGCAGTCGTGGCCGTCCACGAGCGCACCGATCGCCTCGGCCTGTCCGGGGCGCAGCTCCTCGTAGCCGAACGCCTCGCGGGCGGCGCGGGCGACGGGGTCCTCGGACGGGGCGGTCTGCGTGGCCATGAGTGCCCGTCGATACCCGGGCCCGCGGAGTGCGGTGCGCCAACTGGTCGGACGTGGCCGCCGGGGCGAGGGGGAGAGGTGCCCCGGCGGCCATCGTCGCCACCGTCCTTGGAGGTGAGGCGTGCGGGCCAGGGAGGGGGCCGACTGCGCGCGTCTCGCCCCTTCGGCTACCCCCGCCGGCGGGGAGCCGAACGTCCGCACCCGAACAGCGGCGGCCGGCTCATCCGGGCTGGCGCGGGCGGCCGAGCACGTGCTCCGTCGTCACCTCGCCGCGGGTGACCTGGTCCACCGCCGCGAGCACCTCGTCCGCGAGCCTCCAGCCGTCCGCGTCGTCCACGGGCACGGCCGTGATGCGCACGACCACCTCGTCGTCGTCGAGCTCCTCGAGGTCGATGTGGGGCGGCACGCGGGTCGGCACCGTGATCGTCCGCCGCAGGAGCCCCTGCACGTCGCTCGGGCGCACGCCCTGGCGCAGGCGGGCGAGGAAGTCCACCGCCGCGGGCTCGCGCAGCGGCACCACCGCGGCGCTGAGGACGACGGAGTTCGGGACCATGATCGCGTCGGCCCCGTGCTGGAGCGTCGTGTAGAGCAGTCCGAGCGAGCTCACCGTGCCCTGCACGTCGCCCGCGAGCCCGCCCGCCTGGAGCTTCACGCGGTCCCCGACCCGGAACGGCCGCGCGGAGATGAGGACCGTGCCCGCGATGAGGTTGCCCAGCGTCTGCTGGGCGGCGAGGCCGAAGATGACCGCGGTGAACGCGCCGCCGACCGCGAGCGTCTCGGGCGGGATCCCCGCGATGCGGAGTGCGGCGAGCACGGCGGCGGCCATGCCGACCAGGCGCACGAGGAAGTCGACGGAACCCGCCGTCGCGGGGTCCAGGCGCCCGAGGAGCTGCGGGCCGACGGCGCGGGCGAGGTCGCGCGCGACGCTCCAGCCGAGCACCACGAGCGCGATGACCGTGACGACCTGCACGGGAGTGCGCAGCCCGGGCAGCAGGTCGGCCTGGTGGTCGTACACATAGAGCACGCCCGCAAGCAGCGGGCCGACCACCAGGAGCTGCTTGCGGCCGCTCCGGGCGGCGGCGCGGGTCTCCTCACGGAGCCGCACGGCGCGGTCCGTGCGCCACTGGGGCGGGACCCCGGCGCGGCGGCGGGGTCGGTCCTGGTCCTGGTCTCGTCGTCGGAACGGCTTCAAGCAGCCACCTCCTCGGTCGGGTCACCCAGGGTCGCAGAGGCGGTGCCGTCCTTCGTGTGCGCCTGCTCCGGGTGCAGGCCGCGGGCCGCGAGCTGGTCCCGCAGGCGCAGGAGCGCGAGGTCCTTGCCCTTCGCCTCGAGCATGACGTCGAACTCGAGGTCGCGCGCCGTGCGCAGGAGGAACTCCTCGAAGCCGATGGGATCGATGAGGTCGGCGTGGGCGCGCAGCTGCGGCAGCACGAGCGAGCGCTCGACCCGGCGGCCGACCTTCTTCTTCCGCTCCTCCATGTCCGTGCGCGGGGTGGAGTAGTGGATCTTGGGCCGGACGCCTTCGGGCCAGGTCGCCAGCGCGAGTCGCAGCGCCTCGTCGTTCGGGATCCCGGCGGGGTCGTGGCAGTGGTGATGCAGGATGTCCCACACGACGGGGCGGCCGATCCGCTCGTGCAGGTCGAGGACGTCCACGAGCGCGTACGTGCGGTCGTCGTTCTCGACCACGACGCGGCGCTGCGCCGCGGGTGAGAGCCGCGCGAAGCCGGCCTCGAAGCGCTCGATCCCCGCGCGGGTGCCGTCGGGGGCGCCGCCCACGTGGATGTTCACGACGGCCTCCGGGCCGAGGCCCATCGCGTCGAAGAGCTCCGCCTGCAGCTCCAGGTCGCGGATGGCCGCGTCGACGATGCGCTCGTCGACGGAGTTCAGCACGACGTACTGGCCGGGGTGCGAGGAGAGCCGCAGGCCCTGGGCGCGGGCGACCTCGCCGAGCTCGGCGAGCTCGGCGAGGCTCTCCCGGACCTGCCCGTGGAATTGCGGGAGGTCCGGGTGGGTCGCGTAGGGGGCGAGCGACGCGGTCATCCGGTACATGCCGATCTCGGTGTCCGCGAGGTAGGCGAAGACCGCGTGCAGGTACCCGACGGAGACCTTGAGGTGGGGCCCCGACTGCCAGCGCCGGGTGTCCTGCGTGGGGAGCCCGCCGGCGCCGAGGACCTTCACTGCGAATCCGAGGCGCATGTGTGAGCCATACCGCGCCCGGCCCCGTTTCACGCCCTCGGTCACGGAGACACATACTTCTATGCCTTCATCTGCTGACAAGGTCCTCCAGTACCTGGAGGAGATCCACGCCCTCGAGTCCCACCTGGTCTCGACGCTCACCGCGCACATCGCGATGACGCCCCGATCGGAGTACCGGGACCTGCTCGAGCGCCACCGCTACGAGACGCGCACGCAGGTCCAGCGCATCGAGCAGCGCCTGACGGAGCTCGGCCGGTCGAGCTCGCTGCTCCACGTCGTCTACGGCACCGCGCAGGACGCGATCGGCCAGGGCATCTCGCTCGTGCTTGCGCCCCTGAACCTCATCCGCGGCACGGGCGGCGAGGAGAAGCTCCTCAAGAACGCGAAGGACGAGGCCGCCTCCGAGTCGCTCGAGATCGCCTCCTACGACGCGCTCGAGGCCGTGGCCGAGGCCGTCGGGGATCCGAAGACCGCCGTCCTGGCGCGTGAGCACCGCACGCAGGAGGAGACCTTCCTGAAGGACCTCCGCGCGCTCATCCCCGGCCTCGCCACGGACGTCATCGACGCCGAGGTCGAGGGCCAGCCGCACTACGACCCGATGACCACGGGCGCGGCGGACACCGTCCGCAAGGCGACCCAGACCGCGAAGAGCACGGCACGCAAGGTGCGCGGCCAGGCCGAGACCGTGGCCGGCCAGGCCTCCGCCGCGACCCGCGCCGTCGCCGAGGACGTCGAGGACGCCGTCGAGGACACGGCCGGGAAGGCGCGCGGCCGTGCGGCGAAGGCCGTCGACCAGGTCGAGGACGCCGCCTCCGAGGCGAAGGACACTGCGGTCGCCGCGGCCCGCAAGGTGCCGGGCGAGGCGGAGGTCGAGGGCGAGGTCCGCGGCGCGACCGCCTCGGGCGACGGTGGGCTCGCGATCGCGGACTACGACGCGCTCACGGTCGATCAGGTCCTCCCGAAGCTCAAGACGCTCTCCACCGAGGAGCTCGCGGCCGTCGACGGCTACGAGCGCGGCGGGCGCAGCCGCAAGCGCGTGCTGGACCGCATCGCGGCGCTGCGCTCCAAGAAGGTCGACGAGCAGCTCGCGAAGCT
>JAOPZO010000025.1 GCA_025964065.1 Solirubrobacterales bacterium
TGTTCCCCGAGGGCGGCACGTTCCCGTTCGTCCTCTCGAGCTTCCTGCCCGCGCTCGCCCTCACGCTGCTCGTGCTCGCGCTCGTTCCGCGGGAGCACCGCGTGCTGCGCGCGGGGATCGGGCTGAGCGCCCTCGTGCTCGTGGCGAGCTGGGCGCTCCCGACCCCCATGGGCGGCAACGCCGTGCGGATCGGCACCCTCTTCGCCGGGCCGGCCCTCGCGCTCGTGCTGCTCCCCGCGGGCCGCGGGCGGCTCCTGGCGCTCGCCGCGCCCGCGCTGCTCTGGTGGCAGGTCGCGGCGCCCGTCGACGACTGGGTCCGCACCGCGCACGACCCCTCGGTGACCGAGCGCGCGTACACGGGCCTCGAGCGCTTCCTGCTCGCGCAGGACGGGCCGCCGTTCCGCGTCGAGGTGCCGTTCACGGACAACCACTGGGAGTCCGCGAACCTCGGCGGCGGCGCGGACGGCTTCCCGCTCGCCCGGGGCTGGGAGCGCCAGCTCGACCGCAAGGTCAACGGGCTCTTCTACGACGACGCGCCGCTCACCCGCGAGCGCTACCGGGCCTGGCTCGACGAGAACGCGGTGCGCTTCGTCGCGCTCCCCGACGCCCCCATCGACTACTCCGGCGCCGCCGAGGCGCAGCTCCTCCGCGACGGGATCCCGGGGTTGCGACGGGTCTACGCGGACCGCGTCTGGACCGTCTGGGAGGTGGCCGACGCCGCACCCATGGGCGTCACCGAGCTCACCGCCGACGGCTTCACCACGGGCGGTCCGGGGCGCGTCTCGATCCGCTGGAGCCCGTGGTTCCGCGTCGTCGGCGGGCGCGGCTGCGTCCGGCGCACCCCGGACGACCGCGTCGCGGTCGACGGCGCGGTGCGGGTCCGCGCGACGCTCTCCGTGCGGGGCCTCGGACGGCCCGACGCGCACTGCCGGCGCTGAGGCGAACGGCGTTAGGGACTGTTGGCAGCGCTTGAGGCCCGGCTCCGGCCTCCCGTACGATGGCCGGGTCCGATGCCGGTCCGTGCCCGACAGCTCTACGCCCGCGTGCTGCCGCACGGGCCCCTCGACCTCCTGCGCCAGCTGGCGTTCATGTGGCTCGCCTACCAGCTGTACCGCATCGTCCGGGGCGCCGTGGACGACCCGGCGGGCGCCGCCGTCGCGTTCGAGAACGCCCGCACGCTGATCGGGATCGAGCAGGCGCTCGGCCTCTTCGTCGAGCCGTCGATCCAGGCGTGGGCCGACGGCCTGCCGATCGCGATCGACGTCTCGAGCTGGCTCTACATCAACGCGCAGACCACGGTGACGATGGGCGCGCTCGCCTACATCTACATCGCGCACAACAGCTCCTTCTACTTCGTGCGGAACATGTTCGCGGTGTCGTGGATCCTGGCCCTCGTGGGCTACGGGCTCTACCCCACCGCGCCCCCGCGGCTGTTCCCGGAGTGGGGCTTCTTCGACGCGGTCTCCTCGTTCACCGGCGTCTCGCACACCGACCAGGTCTCCGCGCTCTTCAACCCGTATGCCGCGGTCCCGTCCATGCACGTCTGCTTCGCGCTGATGGTCGGCATCCCGCTCTCGCGCCTGTGCCGCCGCCGGCCCTTCCGCGTGTTCTGGGCGATCTACCCGCTGCTCGTGACGTTCGTGATCGTCACGACCGCGAACCACTTCCTCGCCGACGCCTTCCTCGGGGCGCTCACCGCGGGCATCGCGGCGCTCTCCGCCCGAGCGCTCGGCCGCACCCGCCCCACCGCCTGGAGCTGGCTCCAGGGCGGCCGCACCACCCCCGTGCCCGCCGCCTGAGGCGGACGCCCCCGAGTAACCGCGGGGCCCTTCCGCGGTACCGTGCCCCGGCCCCATGACCGACCAGACGACCTCCCAGCGCAACCGCGAGGAGCGGGCCCAGGCCCGCCAGGCGGCCCTGCGCGCCCCGCTCGGCTCGGGCTCCCGGCGCTCCGAGATGCGCAACTCGCTCATCGAGTCGCGCCTCACGCCGAACGCGATCTCGCTCACCGGCCTCGTCGGCAACGTCATCGCCGCGATCCTCGTCTTCCAGGGCGAGCTCTTCCTCGGCGGCGTCGCCTTCATCCTCGGCTCGGTCATGGACACCCTCGACGGGCGCTACTCGCGCATGTCGGGCAAGGGCTCGCCGTTCGGCGCGTTCCTCGACTCCACGCTCGACCGCATGGAGGAGGGCATCGTCCTCATCGCCGTCGGCGCCTGGTTCGCCGACCGCGGGCAGGAGCTCGCCGTCGCGGCGACCGTCGCGGCCGTCCTCTTCTCCCTCATGGTCTCCTACACGCGCGCCCGGGCCGAGGCCCTCGGCGTGGAGTGCAAGGTGGGCATCGCCTCGCGCGCCGTGCGCGTCGTGATCCTCTCCATCGGCCTGCTGTTCGCGGAGGGCCCGGGCGACGTCCGGCTGCTCGAGCCCGCGATCTACGTGCTCGCCGTGATGACCATCATCACCACCTTCCAGCGCATCTGGCACGTCCGCGGAGCCCTGCTCCACGGCGACCGGCCCCTGTAACCAGCCCTCACGCGCAGGGGTACCTCTGCGCAGCTCCTCCCACGAACGGAACCCTCACCACATGGCTTCAGATCCCAGCAACGGCGGCACGAACGGCGCGCCGACCAGCAGCGCCGACCGCTACCAGCGCGACAAGGTGCGCGTCGCCATCATCGGCGTCGGCAACTGCGCCTCCGCCTTCGTCCAGGGCGTCGAGTACTACAAGAACGCGGACGCCACGCAGGACGTCCCCGGGCTCATGCACGTCGACCTCGGCGGCTACCACGTCTCCGACATCGAGTTCACCGCCGCCTTCGAGATCAACGCCACGAAGGTCGGCAAGGACCTCGGCGAGGCGATCTGGGCCGACCCGAACAACACGATGAAGTTCGCCGAAGTGCCGGCGAAGCTCGGCGTGCCGGTCTACCGCGGCATGACGCACGACGGCCTCGGCAAGTACCTGAAGCAGCGGATCACGAAGGCCGACGGCGAGACCGCCGACATCGTGCAGATCCTCAAGGACACCCGCACGGACGTCGTCGTCTCCTACCTCCCGGTCGGCTCCGAGGACGCGACGAAGTGGTACGTCGAGCAGATCCTCGAGGCCGGCTGCGGCTTCGTGAACTGCATCCCCGTGTTCATCGCCCGCGAGCCCTACTGGGACAAGCGCTTCCAGAAGGCCGGCCTCCCGGTCGTCGGCGACGACATCAAGAGCCAGGTCGGCGCGACCATCGTGCACCGCACGCTCGCCCGCCTGTTCGCGGACCGCGGCGTGAAGCTCATGCGCACGTCGCAGCTCAACGTCGGCGGCAACATGGACTTCTTCAACATGCTCGAGCGCGAGCGCCTCGAGTCCAAGAAGATCTCCAAGACCAACGCGGTCACCTCGATCATGGACCACGAGCTCCCGGCCGAGGACGTCCACGTCGGTCCCTCGGACTACGTGCCGTGGCTCACGGACCGCAAGTGGGCCCACATCCGCGCCGAGGGCCAGGCCTTCGGCGACGTCCCGCTGAACGTCGAGCTCAAGCTCGAGGTCTGGGACTCGCCGAACTCGGCCGGCATCGTCATCGACGCCGTCCGCTGCTGCAAGCTCGCCCTGAACCACGGGATCGGCGGCCAGATCGACGGCCCGTCGTCCTACCTCATGAAGTCCCCGCAGAACCAGCGCCCGGACGACCAGGCGAAGCTCGACACGGAGACGTTCATCGCGCAGTACGCGAAGAGCAAGCCGATCGAGGTCGTGCGCCACACGAACGCCGAGAACGCCCGCGCGAAGGCGCAGAGCCTGGCCGAGCAGGCGTAGCCCGCCCCGCACGGCAGCACCCGACGGCCCGCCCCTGGCGGGCCGTCGGCGCTCCCGGCCAGGGTGACGCCGTTGCCCTGTGCAACGCCGCCGGGGCGCCGGTACCCTCCGGCCGAATGGCGGAGGAGGCGACACGGACGTCGTCGCGGCGGGACGCGCTGAGCCGCCTGGGGGTGGCGATGCCGGGTCCCTCGCACGACCCGGAGGAGGCGGCTGCGCGCGTGTCGCGCCAGCTCTGGGCGGCTTCACGTGCCGTCCTCGGCGTCGTGCTCGTCGTCGGCGGCCTCGTCGCCCCCGACCTCACCCCCGTCTTCTGGGTGCTGCTCGTGCTGCGCATGCTCCTGGTCGGCACGGCGCTGCGGTGGCACCCCACCCGCCGCCAGCAGGTCCTCACGACGCCGCTCGACATCGCGCTCGCGACGGGGCTGCTGCTCACGAGCGGCGGGAGCGACTCCCCGCTCGTCATCGCGCTCATCGGGCTCCCGGTGATCGGCGGGTACCTCGTGCGGACCCGGCTCGTCGTGCTCATCGGCGCGGGCACGGCGCTCACCGCGACCCTCGCGTCGCTTCCCCACCTGCTCGAGGGCCGGCCCGGCGCCCCGCGGGAGCTGCTCGCGCTGCTGCTCGTCCTCGCGTTCTCGACCCTCGCCGGCGTCGGGTTCACCTTGGGCCGGCGGGAGCTCGCGCGGCGCACCGCCGAGGTCGACGACGCCCGCCGCCGGCTCCTGCACGCGGGGCTCGGCGCGGAGGACCGCGAGCGCCGCCGCGTGTCGCACGACCTGCACGGCGAAGCGCTGCAGGTGCTCCTCGCCGCCGCGCAGGACCTGGACGAGGAGGACCCGGAGGGCCTGCGCCGGGCGCGCGCGGGGATCCGCAGCGCGGTGCTCGCCATCCGCGAGACCGTCCGGGACCTCCACCCCGCGGCCCTGCGCCACGCGGGCCTGCAGGCGTCGGTCCGCGCCGCGCTCGAGCACCGAGTGCACGACGTCGTCGGCGTCCGGGTCGAGGCCGACGCGGACGGCGTGCGCGAGGCGCTGCTCCTGAGCGTCGTGCGGGAGCTCGGCGACGCGCTCGCCCAGGCCGGGGTCGACGAGGCCGTGGCCGCACGGGTGAGCCGCGGGCCCGGTGCGGTCGTCCTCGCCGTGAGCGCCACGGCCGGCCGGGACGCGGTGGAGCGGCTGCGAGGCACCCTGGCGGGCGTCGC
>JAOPZO010000329.1 GCA_025964065.1 Solirubrobacterales bacterium
GCCGCGCGGCCGCTGGTCTCGAGCTCGTTGAGCTCGGCCCGCAGGGCCTCGAGGCCCTCCGCGGTGATGGCCTCGCCGATGCTGTCCTGGCTGCTCATGCGTTGACTGCCTCCTGCAATGGGTGGCGCCGCCGGACGTCGTAGAGCGTGGTGCGCTCCGCGGCGGGCCGGCCGGCCCGGTGTGCGGCGGCGATGAGGTCCCCGGGGTCGACCCGCGTCCCGTGGGCGGAGCCCGCCATGCGGGAGATGCTCTCCTCCATCAGCGTGCCGCCGAGGTCGTTGACGCCCCAGCGCAGGCTCTCCGTCGCCGCATCGAGGCCCATCTTGACCCATGAGGCCTGCACGTTGCGGATGGACCGCCCGAGCGCGAGGCGGAAGACGGCCGAGTGCTTGAGGTTCTCCTCGCGCGAGATCTCCTCCACCCCGTGCGTGCGACCGAGCAGCGTGTTGAACGGGATGAAGCTCAGCGGCACGAACTCCGTGATGCCGCCCGTGCGCTCCTGGAGCTCCCGGACGACCCGCATGTGCTCCGCGAGCTCCCACGGCTCCTCCACGTGCCCGAACATCACCGTCGAGGTCGAGCGCAGGCCGGCGGCGTGGGAGGCCTCGATGACCTCGACCCAGCGTGCGGCCGGCAGCTTGTTCGGTGAGATGCGCTGGCGCACGCCGTCGTGGAGGACCTCCGCCGCGGTCCCCGGCGTGGAGCCGAGGCCCGCCGCGGCGAGGCGCGCGAAGACCTCGGGCAGCCCGAGCCCGGAGATCGTCGTCATGTGGTCGATCTCCATCGGCGAGTACGCGTGGAGGTGCAGCTGCGGCGCGGTCGCCTTCGCCAGGCGGAGCCAGCCCTCGTAGTCCTCGAGGCTCCAGTCCGGGTGGATGCCCGACTGGATGCAGAGCTCGGTCGCGCCGAAGGCGACGGCGTCGCGGATGCGGGCGACGAACTCGTCCGCGTCGTGCTCGTAGGCATCCGGGGAGCGCTTGCCCTGCCCGAAGCCGCAGAACGCGCAGCCGACCGTGCAGACGTTCGAGACGTTGATGTTGCGGTTGACGACGAACGTGACCTCCTCGCCCGCGAGCTCCGCGCGGAGCTCGTCCGCGGCCTGGCGCAGGTCCTCGACCGCCTCCGGGCGCTGCTCGGCGAAGAGCGCGGTGATCTCGTCCTCCGACAGCGCGATCCCGTCCCGGCCCTTCGCGATGGCGCCCGGCACGAGCTCCGTGCGGATCGCGCGGGCCTCCGTGCGGCCGGAGCCGCGGCGCGGGATGAAGCTCCAGTACTTCTGCTTGACGACGTCGAGCACGCCCTGGTCGAGCCACTCCGGGTCGAGGTAGCGGGGGTAGACGCAGAGGCGCTCGGTCAGGGCGTAGCCGAGCGGCTGGAGGACCTTCCGGACCTGGTGCGGCCCCGGGAACGGGTGCTCCGGGGAGATGTGGTCGCCGTTGGCCGAGAGGCCGCCGAGGTCCGTGGCGCCGGCCGCCACGAGGTCCGGCCACCAGTCCGCGAGGTTCGGCGGGACCTGGATCCCGACGCCGGGCATCAGCTCGTGGGCGACGGCGACGAGGTCGCGCATCTCCTCGATCGACACGGGGGTCGCCCAGGCGGGCAGGCCGTGCGCGGGCTGCTCGCCGATGCCGGTGCGCCAGTACGCGGTGGCGGCGGCATCGGCGATCTCCGCAGGCTCCTGCCCGTAGTACGACTCGTGCGGGACGAAGTTCTGGAGGATGACCTCCTGCAGGTGCCCGAACTCCGCGTGGACCGCGGCGAGCGCCTCGAGCGCGCGGACGCGGTCGGCCGGCTCCTCGCCGATGCCGACGAGGATTCCGGAGGTGAAGGGGATGCGGAGCTCGCCGGCCCAGCGGATCGTCTCCAGGCGCCGCGCGGGGTGCTTCGTCGGGGAGCCCTGGTGGGCGACGAGGTCGGTCCGGGTGGACTCGAGCATGAGGCCCTGGGAGGCGGTGACCTCGCGCAGGCGCCCGAGGTCCTCCTTCGAGAGCACCCCGAGGTTCGTGTGCGGCAGCAGGCCGCGCTCGAGCGCCCGGCCGCAGGCCCAGGCGACGTAGCTCGTGAAGTCCTCGTGGCCGTACTCGGCCAGGCGGGCGCGGACCTCGTCGTTCACCTCGGGCCGCTCCCCCGTGAGGACCAGGAGCTCCTTCGCGTTGCGCCGGACCGCCTGCTCGATGATCGCGTCGACCTCGTCGGGCGCGTACAGGTGCGCCTTGTGCGTCTTGAACGCGCAGTACTTGCAGAAGCACTGACACGTCCGGGAGAGCGAGAGGGTGTGGTTGCGCGAGAAGGTGATGCGGCGCCGCATCGCCTCATCCTACGGACGGAGGGTCGCGGCCCGCGCGGTCGGACCGGCCATGGTTGCGCAACAGCGCGCGCGGGGACGGGAGGAGCGCAACCACCCCAACCAAGGAGGCCCCATGAAACTCGGACCCCTGCTCATCCGTGGCGTCGTCGGCCCACTGTTCGTCGGTCACGGCACCCAGAAGCTCACGGGCTGGTTCGGCGGCCACGGCCTCGACGGCACCGGCGGCTTCTTCGAGAGCGTCGGCCTGCGGCCCGGCCGCCGGCACGCGACCGCCGCGGGCGCCGCGGAGACCGCCGCGGGCGCGCTGCTCGTCCTCGGCGCGGCCACGCCCCTCGCGGCGACGCTCGTCGCCGGCACCATGACCACCGCGATCCGCAAGGTGCACCTGAGCGCCGGCCCCTGGGCCGCGAACAACGGCTGGGAGTACAACGCGGTGCTGATCGCGGCCGCGACGGCCCTGGCCGAGACCGGCCCCGGCCCGCTGTCGGTCGACGCGAGGCGCTTTCCCGGCTTCCACGGCCCCGGCGTCGCCGCGCTCGCCCTCGCCGCGGGCGTCGCGGGCTCGTTCATCGGCAC